>JAKAWK010000088.1 GCA_021827365.1 Nitrospirota bacterium | reverse complement strand
CGTCGTTGTTGGCAGATATGGTGGCAATCTGGGCGATCTCTTTCTTGTCCTGGCAAGGCTTGCTGAGCTTCTTTAGTTCCTCGATCACCGCGGTCACAGCCAGGTCGATCCCACGCTTGATGTCCATGGAATTGGCGCCGGCCGTCACATTCTTGACCCCTTCGCGGTAAATGGCATGAGCAAGGACTGTGGCCGTGGTCGTTCCGTCCCCGGCGATGTCGCTTGTCTTGGAGGCCACTTCCTTCACCAGCTGGGCCCCCATGTTTTCATAGGGATCCTTGAGTTCGACTTCCTTGGCCACCGTCACACCATCCTTGGTGATGGTGGGGGCACCGAATTTCTTGTCGATCACGGCATTTCTGCCCTTTGGTCCCAGGGTCACCTTCACTGCGTCTGCCAGGGCTGTCACCCCACGAAGCACAGCATTCCGGGCCTCTTCACTGTAAATCATCTGTTTTGCCATATCGTATCCTCCTGAAGAAAACGTTGTGTTTGTTGAATCGGGCTAACTGCTGGATTCTGAGCTTTTTTAAACATCAGGCAACAAAGATTCCCAAAATATCTTCTTCCTTCAGAATAAGGAAATCAGTCCCGTCGATGGAGATCTTTGATCCGGAGTATTTGTCGAAAAGGACAGTATCCCCCTTTTTGAGGGATTTCACATCCTCGCCGATTTCCTCAACCTTGCCTTTCTGGGGCTTTTCCTTCGCCGCATCGGGAATGTAGAGTCCTCCCTGAGTTTTTTCGACCTCCTCGGCGTAGCTGACAAAAACGCGATCCTTCAAAGGCTTAAATTTCATAAATACCTCCATTTTGCTTGATGTTGACCCAAGGTTTTAGCACTCACACCTACTGAGTGATAAAAGAATATCAAAGGAACGGGGAGTTGGCAAGCCCCCCCATTCATCGGGAGAAAGGAGAGAGAAATTCAGAGAGACCAGGGGAAAAATCCGGCCCAGACCAGGGATCCCCGAACATCAGTCGGAAATCCTTCGTTCAAGGATCCTGATCGCGGCGGAAAGCTGGGTATCATCCTTACCGGTGGGGATGGGGTAGACAAGGTGTTTCTGGATGTTCCCGGAGGGAATGACCACATGATGCTCTTTCCCGTCGGGGTTGAGAAAATGATGCTTCAGGTCCACCTCACGAGGGACGGATATGGGCCGGGCTCCATGAGGGATCTTCTCCTTCACGATAAGGTCCGGAGTAATGCCATAATCCTGGATAGAACGTCCCGATGGGGTGAAATAACGGGCTGTCGTCAACCGGAGAGCTGATCCGTCAAAAAGAGGAAGAATGGTCTGGACCGACCCCTTGCCAAAGGTCTGGGTTCCGATGATCGTGGCCCGATGATAGTCCTGAAGGGCACCTGAAACGATTTCTGCCGCCGAGGCCGTTTCCGTGTTTACCAGAATCACGACAGGAACCCGGGGGAAATCTTCTCCCCCGTGGGAGCGGAAGGCACGCTCCTGCCTGCGGCCCTTCATCGACACAACCACCTTGTTGTCGGGAATGAAAAGGGAGGAGACATCAACAGCGCTTGTCAGCAGGCCCCCGGGGTTGTTCCGGAGATCGATGACAAGGGCCCTCATGCCACGACGGTCGAGCTTCTTCAGGGTAATATCGAGATCCCGTGCGGTGTTCTCAGAAAACTCCCTGACAAGCACATATCCGATATGGTTTTTAAGCATGCGATATTTGACCGTATGGATCTTGATAACCTCGCGGACCAGATCAAAATCCCGGGCCTTGAAAATCCCTTTTCGGAATATGGTGAGAACAACATGGGTTCCAGGTCGTCCCCGCATGGTCCGGACTGCCTTTGCCAGACCGAGAGACGCCGTGCTCACACCGTTCACCCGCGTAATCTCATCTCCGGACTTGATTCCCGCCCGGAAGGCCGGCGAATCGTCGATAGGGGCCTGAACAATAATATGGTTCCCCTCAGTGGTAATCTTGATGCCGACGCCTCCGAAACGACCCTGGGTATTGATCTCGAGATCATGGTATTCCTGCGGGGTCATATATTCGGAGTGAGGATCCAGGGAGGCCACCATTCCCCGGATTGCGCTATCAAGGACCGGCTGGGCCGGAATCTTGTCGACGTAGTCGTTCTGGATCAGGGCATAGACCATGGAGAAAATCTTGAGGCTTTTGTCTGTTCCCCCATCCGCCAGAACGGCATGGCCCACGCCACCGACCAAAATGCCGATCGCAAGCACGAGAATGATGTTCCCTGTTTTCATGATCAATGCCCAACCCGATCGTCCCGATCCCTTTTTAAATCCAGAAAAACGCATAGACATCCTTTTAATTTTGATACTCCCGACCGCCCCTTGCCGGGGCCCGGGATTCCTTCAAAGACCGAACAAGATCAACAAATCGTGATTTCAGAATATCATGCATTGACCGGCTTTACAACCACGCCGTCCCTCATCGGCAGGAGCAGAAGGTCTCACCGTGCAAGGAATCCCATAGGACTCATGGGCTTTCCCCGTCGTGTCACCCCGAAAAAGAGGGTTGACTGCCCTCGGGTCCCTCCGCGACCGACCGTCCCGATGATTCCCCCTTCGGGGACCGGCTGGCCCTCTCTCGCGAAAATATGGTCAAGATGCCCGTAAAGCGTATAGAGATGGTCTCCGTGTGCCAGGATGACGAGTCGACCATAGCCTGAATAGGCGCGGGCAAAGAGGACTTTGCCCCGCCAGGCGGCGTGGACGCGGGACCCGACCGGGGCGGCGATATCGATCCCATCGTGAAAAGTTCCATATTTCTCGACAATTTTTCCCCGAACCGGCCACATGAACATTGTTTGTCCCGGAACGGGAGGGTGTGAAAAGATTTCATGGCGATGGCTCAGACGCCTCATCCGCTCAAGACGAACGATCAGGTTCATCAGTTTGCGTCGGCGCTTTAAAATGGAACGATTGTCCTTCGCAATGTCCATTTCCTTTTTTTTCAGCCGTCCGATCTCCAGCTCTATTCCGGACATTTTCTTTTTGAGAAGGGATTCCTCTCTTTCCCGACTTTTCAGGAGTCTCTTTTCATGATTCTGGATGATCTTAAGCTGGGCCCTGCTGAGCTTCAGTCGATCTTCCCTGTTACGGTAGTCCTGAAGGAGAGTTTCAAGATGATGCGTCTGGTCGGAAAGAATATTGGAGCGAAGGATGGTTTCAGGCTGGATATCCGTTCCGTCAAGGCGTGAAAGGGAGACTTCTGCCGTCCGGAGAAGGAGGCGAGACTCGAGGGAGTCTTTCTGTCGAAGATCTGCGCTGACCACCACACCGAGGCGGGCCATCGCCCGATCGAGGCCTTTGATGGCCTGGCGGTCCTGTATTTCCCTGATCTGGAGCCTCTCGACCTGAAGATGAAAAGATTCCAGGGAAACCCGGAGTTTCAGAATTCTGACCTTCAGCTTCAGGCGTCTTCCCTTGTATCCCCTCAGACGCGCCTTGTTCTTCAGAAGCCGGGATTTCAGCTCCCGCATCTCCCTCTCCCGGGCTTCAAGCTTTTTTTCAATGGCATGTATCGAGGGAGAGGAGGCCCCCAAGGCCTCGTTTCCGGGCCGCCAGCCATCGGGATTGAGGAGGAGAAAAAGGGAAAAAAGAAACCCCGCCCAGTAAAGCCCTTTTAGGGAAAGGGACTTGACGGTCAGGGATTTCCGCGTCACGGCCGAAAAAATTCCCTTTTCCTGGCGGGAAAGGGAAGGAAAAGGTAGAGGATTCCACCCACGACTCCCACTCCTGCGCTGAGGGCGGGAAAGAGGATCCAGAGGGGCTGGACCAGGGGGAGAGATCCCATGGCTCCGGCAATGAAGGGGTTCTCTGGCCCGGGGTAGAGGAAGGCGCGGAGGCTCCAGGCCAGGAAAACCGCCACTGAAGCTGCAAGGCCCCCCCATACCCCTGCCGAAAGTATGGGCAGAATTGCGGAAGAATGGCCGCCCTCCCTTTCCGCAGGCCCCGGACCCGGAAGATCCTGGCCTTCGCTTTCCCTCTGGAACAGGGGGCTTCGCGCGCCGGAGGATTCTCTTCGGCCTGAGAGAGAGGTTGTGGGAAAAAGATGAGACCACAGGAAGGGAGACACCCTTGCCCAGTAGAGACCAAAACCCAGGAAAACAAACCCTCCCAGGACTTCTAGTCCTTTTTTGATTCCCCTTGAAATCCGGGCGAGAAGATCCACCCGCGAGACCCAGTCGGGATTGAAGACGATCTCCTTGATCGCTGTGTCATTCTTGACAATTTCTTGAATTGAACGAATCTGGGCCGACAGGCCGACCATCTCTCCGGTGGGCGTCCGTCCCATGGAGACCGCAACCGAGAGGATGCGCTGGCTATTGTTTCTTCCGACCCGACTCTTAAGATCCGGCGCATTTAGCGAAGAGACGCTTCCCTCTCCTGCAATCTTTTCGATCGTTGCCTTGAGACCCTGCACTTCTGGCCCCGTGGGGGGGGTATCGAATATCAGGAGTATATGGGCGGTGGAGGCCGATCCGACACGCAGATTGTCCAGGAGGAGGTAGGTTGTCAGGGTCCAGAAGACAAAAAGAAGGAAGATTGAAGAAAAGATCAGATTGGAAATGATCCAGAACCAGGATTGAAAAGGGTTCTCTGGGAGGTTGTCAGATTCGGGTATGGACATTCAGAGGACTCTTTCGTGAAACAGGAAGCGGTCGGAAAAAAGGTGCAGCCCCTTCAGAGGCCAAGAGCCTTTCGGCAAAACAAGGAACGATGGTGCGGGGAAAGCCCGTATTTCCGGATGGCATCCCTGTGTTCGTCGGTTCCATACCCCTTGTGACTACGAAAACCATATTCAGGAAACTTTGCGTCAAGCTCGCTCATGTAATTGTCCCGGGCCACCTTGGCGAGGATAGAGGCTGCGGCTATCGAGAGGATCTCCTGGTCTCCCCCCACAATAGCCCTCTGGGGGAAGGGAGATTCCGGGAGAAGATCCTTGCCATCAATGGCTAGGAGAATCGACGGGCTCCCACACAGACTTTCCGACAATGTCTGGAGAGCTCGTCCCATGGAGAGGAGCGTTGCGTTCCTGATGTTGTGATGATCGACCTCTTCCACCGTTGCCCACCCAAGCGATGTATGGATGGCATTACCCATGATCCAGCGGGAGAGCGCCTCGCGCTTTTCCGGGGAAAGCAACTTTGAATCGTTGATCCCGTACCCCGCAAACTTTCCGACCGGGGGAGGAAAGACGACACAGGCCGCGGTGACAGGGCCTGCCAGAGCCCCTCGCCCAACCTCGTCGACTCCCGCCACCAGAATTCGGGAGGACCCGCCGGTGATTTCCTGTCCGACGCGGTCTTCCCATCCTCCATCGGGGGGGGGCTTCTTTCCGGGGATAACCTACTCCTCCTTGGCTTCTTTCAGGCGGGCCGCCTTTCCCTTCTTCTCCCTGAGGAAATAAAGCTTGGCGCGACGGACTCGTCCGGAGCGGACATGATCGACCTTGATCACCTGAGGAGAGTGAAGAGGAAAGGTCCTTTCGACTCCGACCCCAAAGGAGATCTTCCGAACGGTCATCATTTCCCTCGTTCCTCCCCCACGGACTCCGATCACCACCCCCTCGAATACCTGAATCCTTTCCTTTTCTCCCTCAACCACCTTGGTATGGACCCGGACAGTTTCTCCGACAGAAACCTTGGGGGCTTCCTCTTTCATGAACAACTGTTCTACTTGATCAAGCACCTGCATGACTCACCTCATAAATTGCTGCCGGTTTGGCAGACATTGGGTTAACAGGAAACCCCGGCCGGGTTTCCATTCAAATCCGGTCTCACAGCTTGCTGTTTCTTCCGGGAGACCTCCTCCCGAAAACGCCGAATGGCCTGATGATCCCCGGACAGAAGGACAGGGGGAACTTCGCTTCCCCTGAAAACACGAGGCCTCGTGTACTGGGGAAAATCGAATGACCCGTTGGAAAATGTCTCATTCACGGGAGAACTCTCATTGGAGAGAACCCCCGGAAGCAATCGGACAACGGCATCCACCATCAAGGCACAGGGAAGTTCGCCTCCCGACAGGACATAATCCCCGGCCGACCATTCCTCGAGGGGATATCCGTCAAGGATCCGCTGGTCGATCCCCTCATAATGGCCACAGAGAAAGAGGAGTGGGCGGGGATTTTCGGCCCACTCCCGCGCCACTTTCTGCACAAATCCCTTGCCCTGAGGGGAAGGATAAACAAGTCGGGGAGGGATTCCTCCGGAGAGCCCCATGAGAGATTCAATCGAACGATCAAGGGCCTCGGCCAATGGCTCAGGCTTCATGACCATTCCCCCTCCCCCGCCGAATGGATAGTCATCGACGGAATGGTAGGATCCCGTTCCGAAATCCCTCAGATTCCAGTAATGATAGCAGACAAGCCCCTTGGTCGATGCTCGTCCTGGAATACTTGTTTCAAAAATGGCCCGGAGCATGCCAGGGAAAAGGCTGATGACCCCTATGTGCCGACAATGCTCCATTGAACATACACCTCCCTCTTGTCCCTGTCGATTCGCGGAACAAGGGGCTCAACAAAGGGACAAAGCACTTCCTTCCCCTCTGCATCAATGGCCAGAAGGTCCTGTCCCGGTCTTTCATAAAAGTCGAAGATCTTTCCGACAATCCGTCCGGATGCGCAATCGATGACCTGCATTCCGACGAGGTCTGAAATCAGAAATTCGCCAGGATCCTCCGGAACCCAGTCATCAGGACCCTCCCAATGTATCTCCCACCCGGACATTTCACGAAGGGATTCAGGCGAATCCACTCCCTTCCATTTGAGAAGGAGGGCGTCTCCCTTGAAGGCAGTTTCCTCCAATTCAAGACGTCGCGATCTTCCTGACAGGCGGGCCGAAGGGAGAAGGAGAAAGGTCTGACCAATGTCCTTGACAAAGCGGTCGGGATTGTCCGACAGAACTTTCACTCTCCCGAATCCATGAACTCCGAATGGACGTCCTATTCTTCCCACCAGAATTCCGTTCTCAGGGGGCTCTGATGACATATCTGGCCCTCCCTTTCCCGAAAGGCCTTGTCCCTGAAACCCGGAGTTCATTTCTCTCGAGGTCCAGGGAAGGATCTACGCCACCTCTGGTCGAGGCCTCGGATCTTAACTTTTCAGGAGGCTGTCGATGCGGATTTCTTGATTAAACGGGCAACGGTATCGCTGGGGGTTGCACCCTTAGAAATCCAGGACTCAATCCGTTCCCGATCAATCTTGATCTCTCCATCATTGTGTTGGGGAGCGTAGGTTCCCACGACTTCAATGAAACGTCCGTCACGCCGGGCCCGAGAGTCCGCTACGACGATCCTGTAAACGGGAAGTTTCCTTCTTCCATGTCTTGCAAGTCGAATATGAACAGCCACAAAACCTCCTTGGTCCGGAATGTCCGGTATGGTTCGATCGGAATGGTCCGATCAGAAAGGGAACATCGATCTTAGAGACCGGTTCCCCTTCGATTTCAGCGCCGTACGCATCATGCGCCGAGCCTGATCAAACTGTTTCAGCAACTGGTTGACCTGCTGCACTGTGGTTCCCGATCCTCTGGCGATCCGTTTTCTCCGGTTCCCGTCAATCAGGTCCGGATGGTCGCGCTCTTCGTTTGTCATCGAAAAAATGATCGCTTCGGTGCGTTTCATTTCCTTTTCGACCAATTGCATGTCAACCTTGGATTTGAGTGAGGCTCCACCGGGAATCATTCCCATGAGATCCTCAATTCCCCCAAGCTTTTTCATTCCCTGGATCTGATCGAGGAAGTCGTTTAATGTCATCTGGTTGTTTCCCATTTTCCGGACCATTTTCTCGGCCTGTTCCTGGGAAACAAGATTCCTGGCTTTTTCGGCGAGGGTTTCAATATCCCCCATGCCGATGATCCGGGAGGCCATCCGTTCCGGAATGAACGGTTCCAGACGATCGAGCTTTTCTCCTGATCCTACAAACTTGATTGGCTTTTTAAGGACACTACGGATCGAGAGGATGGCCCCGCCCCTAGTATCCCCGTCAAGCTTGGTAAAGACGACGCCGTCGACCCCTACGGCCTGGTCAAAAGAGGCCGCCACGGAAACGGCCTCCTGGCCCTGCATGGCATCGACGACAAGGAGAGATTCCTTAGGAGAGTAAAGGGATTTAAGGGTTTTAAGTTCATCCATGAGACTATTGTCGATGGTAAGACGGCCAGCCGTGTCCACAATCACGATTTCATACATGCCTTCGGCTATACGCTTGCGGACGGCAGGATACATTTCCTGTGGGCCTGTTACCCCCGGGTCCGGGCCTATGACGGGCACCCCGATTTGCTCTCCAAGAATGCGAAGCTGATCGATGGCCGCGAGTCGGGCCAGGTCACTCGCCACCAGAAGAACCCGCCGGCCCTGGTTCTTGAAGTGAAGGGCGATCTTGGCACTTGTTGTCGTTTTTCCCGATCCTTGAAGGCCCATCATGAATATAACGGTCGGGGGTTTTGAGGAAAGGGCAATGTTGGCCCGATGGTCGCCGAGAATATGGACCATTTCCTGGTAAACTTCTGTGACCACCTGTTGGGCGGGTGTCAGGCCGGCTTTTTGGGCCTGACCGACAAGGCGGCTCCCCAGAGCTTCCGTAAATTCCTTGACGACAGCAAGGCTGACATCGGCCTCAAGAAGGGCCACTCTCAATTCGCGAAGGGTCTCCTCGACTGAGGCATCCGAAAGACCTCCCCGCCCTGTCAGCTTCTTAAAAATGCCCTCAAGACGGCCTGTCAAACTCTCAAACATCGAAATTATCCCTTGACCTGGCTGGATTTCAGACTGGATTTGAGAATCCGGCTTTGCTTGAAGTAGGGAACCTTCTTGGGAGCTACGAGGACCGATGAACCCGTACGAGGATTTCTGGCCTTTCTGGTGGCCCGGGTTCGGACGCGCAGAACCCCGAAGTCGCGAAGCTCGACGGTGTCACCGGAACGAAGACCTTCCTTCATTGAATCGAGAAACAGATCAATCATCACCCGGGCATCCTCACGCCTGATCCCGGGAAATTGCCTTGCCAGCCTCTGTACAAGCTCACCCTTGGTCATAGTTAGTCCAGCTCCTTCTCTAGATTCAGTTTATCGGAGAACGACATGCCCCGGAAGTATGGACCAGAATCCGACAGGCTGTTGTTCCACGGTCTCCCACAACTGATTGATCTGGGAGGAAACCATTTTATCCAGAAAACTTTTTTCAGGAAACTTCCGGATCACGGGGGATCCGGTTATATGGGCCATTTTTGTCGCTTCGGCCACGGCGTCCTGATAATCCCCAATCTGATCCACAAGATGATTCTGGATCCCCGAACGGCCGGTGAAGACCCGCCCGTCGGCAAGCGGCCTCAGAACGTCGACTGGAATATGACGTCCCTTGGCGACATCTTGGATGAATTGCTGATGCATCTCATCGAGCACAGACTGCAGATAGGCCTTTTCTTCCGAAGTCATGGGTCTGAAGGGTGACCCTGCATCCTTGAGTGCCCCGCTCTTCATGATCTCGCTCTGGATCCCGATTTTTTTCATGAGTTCCTGAAATTCGGCCAATTCCATGATAACACCGATACTTCCTGTGAGCGATCCCGGGCTTGCCAGAATCCTGTCACAGGCCGAGGCGATATAGTAGGCCCCGGACGCCCCAACTGTGCCAATTGAGGCGATGACAGGCTTTCCTCTTTTCCGGGCCTTCAGAACCTCCTCATAGATATCCTGGGAGGGCACGACCGCCCCGCCAGGACTGTTGATTCTAAGGATGATCGCCTTGATCCGCGGATCTTTAGCCAGGGATCTCAATTGCCTGATGGGCTTTCTTGAGGAGAGGATAACCCCCGAAATCCGGACCACCCCGATCTCCGCCCCACCCACAAGGGGAACGGAACGGCTGAAAAACGCCGCCCCTCGCCCAAGCACAAAAATCACTGCAAGGACAACAAGAATAACAAAAAAAGCCCGGAATATCTTTCGAATCATCATGACACCTGATCATTTCCTGAATGCTGGCCAAAAATCAAAAGAAGGGCCCCCCCTTCTCCCTTAAAACAGAGGGAGCCCTCTCATCATAGAGATGACAGGACTCCCGGCTTGACCGTTCTCTGTTTGTCAGGAATTTTCCTCTTCGAGTCCCTTGACGGAAAGTCCAATCTTTCGTTCGGCCTTGTCGATCTTGACAACCCTG
>JAKAWK010000087.1 GCA_021827365.1 Nitrospirota bacterium | reverse complement strand
AAGGGGATCTGGCCACGGAGAAAAAAAGGTTCGAGGAAAAGTTCGATGCCGGAGCCCGATTCTTTCAGACCCAGGTGGTCTTCGACCCGGACAGGCTGGATCGCTTCATGGAGTTTGCCCGTCCCTTCGGCGTTCCGGTCATCTGCGGAATCATCCTGCTGAAATCTCCCGCCATGGCCCGATACCTCAACGAAAAGGTTCCCGGAATCCGGGTTCCGGCCTCCCTGATCGCCCGCCTCGAGTCCTGTTCCCGGGAGGAAAGGATCGAGGAGGGAATCCGGATCGCCGCCGAAACCATCAAGTCTGTCTCATCCCTGGTCAGTGGGATCCACATCATGACCGTGGGAGCAGAAGAACATATTCCGGCCATCCTCGAACTGGCCGGTCTCTGACGAACCCCGTGGACGCCCCTTCTCCCCCCACTATCCCGGGGCTTATCCGGAGAAAGACGACCGGCCCGCCGATCTCCATGGTGACCGCCTACGATGCCTTCCACGGACGGCTCCTCCGGGAAGCCGGAATCGACATTGCCCTTGTAGGAGACTCTCTCGGAATGGTTGTCCAGGGACATGACTCCACTCTTCCCGTGACTGTCTCCGAGATGGTCTACCACACACGGATGGTCTCCCGCGGCCTTCGGGGAGCCGCCCTCCTTGTGAGTGATATGCCCTTTCTTTCCTATCAGCCCTCGATCGAAGTGGCCATAAAGGAGGCCGGACGCCTGGTCAAGGAAGGGGGCGCCCAAGCTGTCAAGCTTGAGGGAGGAAAGGACTATGCTCCCACGGTACGGGCCCTTGTCTCCTCCATGATTCCGGTCATAGGCCATGTCGGGCTTCTGCCCCAGAGGGTTCACGCTATGGGGGGATTCCGGGTCCAGGGACGGAATTCATCCGAAGGAGAGTCGATCCTTGCCGATGCCCGCGCCCTGGCGCAGGCGGGGGTTTTTGCCCTCGTCGTGGAAGGGGTTCCTCTGGAGCTTGCCAAACGGATCACCTCCGAAGTGGCGGTTCCGGTCATAGGAATCGGAGCGGGTCCTCATACGGATGGACAGGTTCTGGTCATCCACGACCTTTTGGGGTGGACCAAAGAGGAGAGTCTTCCTCGCTTTGTCCGCCCCTTTTCCCGGGGCGGAAAGGAAGCCGTCCGGGCTCTTTCGGAGTTTCGCAGGGAGGTCGAAAACGGAGGATTTCCCAGAGAATCGGAGAGTTACTCGGAAGCGGGGCCTGAAAATGCTCCTCTTCCCCAATAATCTTTTCATGGCCTGACGCGGCCGAACGGAGGAACGATGGCATGGATTTTCACTTATGACCAATTGATGTGGGACTTTCCCTACAGCTTCCAGTCCCGGCAGAAGGCTCTCCTGGAAGAGCACCATCGGGCTTTCAACCATTTTCTCACCGAAAGGTACGGCTCTCCTGAGGCTCCCTCACCGGGACTGGGGCTTGAAACAGCCGGCGACTGCACAGGAATCGCCTATTTAGTTCCAGAAGAAGAGGAGGATGAGATTCTGGACTCCCTGACCCGCCGTCACGGAGACCATTACCTGCTCCGGGAGAGCACTATTATCGTCAATGGACAATCGGCCGAGGAGGCCTACTTCTTTATCTCTGACCGGAACCATCCCGACTATATCGGAAAGATCGTTCCCCAGGAGGTTGTCAAGATTGCTCAAAACGGCAAGGGTCCCATGGGATCGGGGGTCGAGTTCATCCTCCTTCTTTCGGAGAAGATGACCGAACTCGGCATCATGGACCTTGCCGTCGATGCGGCCACCAGCCTTCTCAAATGGCACGGGTTCGGGAACCAGCAGACCCACCGAACCCATTTCTAGACCGGAAGGAGCGGCGGTGAAAATCGCCACATGGAACGTGAACTCCCTGCCGGTCCGCCTCCCCCAGGTCCTGGATTGGATCAGGGAACGGAGTCCCGACATTCTCTGTCTTCAGGAGACGAAGGTTGTCGACAGCCGCTATCCCGGAGGGGAGTTCGAAAAGGCCGGATATCACTCCCTCTACCGGGGCCAACCCACCTACAATGGGGTGGCCATTCTTGCCAGAGCTCCCATCTCCGACCCGATCCGGGGATTCCCGGGATGGGAAGATCCGGAATGCCGCATTCTCGGAGCCACGGTGGGAGATCTTCGGGTGATCAATGTCTATGT
This sequence comes from Nitrospirota bacterium, assembly GCA_021827365.1. GTDB lineage: Bacteria > Nitrospirota > Leptospirillia > Leptospirillales > Leptospirillaceae > UBA4572. Next base: position 8,117 of record JAKAWK010000087.1, on the reverse strand, counting down.
TCCCAACGGACAGGAGCTTGGAACCGACAAATACCGATACAAGCTCCTCTGGCTCTCCCATCTCGCCCGCCTTCTGGAAGACGAACGCACGCGGTATCCCCGTATCGTCGTCCTCGGAGACTTCAATATCGCTCTCGAAGACCGGGACGCCTGGGATCCGGCCCTGGCCGGACAGATCTTCCTCTCCCCGGACGAGCGGGCCGCACTCTCCGCACTCATGAACGACCATTTCGACGATGCCTTCCGGGTCCTTCATCCGGAAGAGGGACACTTCAGCTGGTGGGATTACCGGCAAGGGATGTTTCGCCGGAACATGGGTCTCAGGATCGACCTTGTCCTGACCTCTCGCTCCCTCCGTCAATCCTTGAAAGACGCCGGGATAGACCGTCACATCCGAAAGAATGACCGTCCCTCTGATCATGCCCCCGTCTGGATCGATCTCGGCTGAACTCCACGATGGCTTCCTGATCCGCTCCTTTTACAAAAACCCTATCTTTCCCCAAACAATTCCCCAGGTTCTCCTGTCACCCGGTGGCATATCACATCACCTGCAGGCAAATGCGGGACAGAAGGCTTCCAGCCGGAACCGGATCCTTTGGCCACGGCGCTGGTGGAGCAAGCGCCCGCTGCCTCAGGGGGCCCTGAAATCCGGCCGGAAAATTGTCCCGGTTGAAAAAATGTTGAAGGGCGGAGAGTGCCCGAAGAATCGCCTTCAGTCCGACAGTTCTGGAGAAAGCATCAGGACAGGAATCGGAAAGAGAAGGGTCCGGAGGGTCCCGGGGTTGACCGTCGAGGCCAGGTCGCTGACCCCCGGCCGGGCGCAAAGTACGAGGGCCCGGGGAGGGTAACCCTCTTCCCGGAGAATCCGGACTGCGGCCAGGGTGCCGGAGAGAGTTCCCAGGTGGGGGTGGGAGACAAGAAGGAGATTTATGGGGCGGCTCAGACGCAAGACAAGCGAAAGGATGCCGGTGCCGTCCGGAAAGAAAGGGCTCAGGACCCCTCCCGATCCCTCAACGACCACCTGGTAACCCTCGTCGTGAAGATGCCTGATCCGGTCTGCAAGAAAATCCGGATTGAGGGAACTCCCTTCAAGTCGTGCTGCGGTCATCGGGTCAAGTGGCCGAGCAAAGGAATATCCCTCAAAGACCTGTTCGGGTGAGGCTCCAGCCTGAAGATAACGGCGCAAGTCCCGTTCTTCCCCTCCCCCGGTCTGGGCGGCCTTGACAATTCGGAGCCTGTCCCTGTCCTTGGCGTTCCGGATCAACGACTCCACAAGCAAGGTCTTTCCCACGCCGGTATCGGTTCCCAGCACAAAAAGGACCGGACCTGCGGGAAAGAGACTATCGTCCCAGAAAGGCGCGGACTGCGTCGATGACCCTTTCCTGTTCATTGTCAGTCAGCTCCGGAAATACCGGCAGAGAAATTACCTCGTGGCAAAGCCTCTCCGAAACCGGGAGAGGAGATGTCCCTGGCACGAGCCCGGCAAAGGCCTCCTGGCGATGGAGCGGGATCGGGTAATAGACCTCCGAGCCGATTCCCCGTTCGGAAAGAAAGGTCCGAAGGGAGTCCCGGCGCCCATCCCCTTCGATCCGGAGGGTATATTGATGGTAAACGTGAAGGCATTCGGGCTGCGGAACGGGGATAGCCGTTCCCGGGAGGTCCCGGAAGGCCTCGTTGTAGCGACCAGCCAGCTCCCGACGTCGGGTGGTCCAGTCCCCCAGACGGGCGAGCTTGACCGAAAGAATCCTGGCCTGGAGGGAATCGAGCCGGGCATTGTATCCCATCTCCTCGTGTTCGTAACGCTTCCGGCTCCCGTGAACACGGAGCCTGAGGAGATGATCCGCAAAATCGGGGTTCTCAGTCGTCACCATGCCCCCGTCCCCTGCCCCGCCAAGATTTTTTGTCGGAAAAAAGGAATAGGCCGCCGCATTGCTGAAAAGGCCGGGAGGACGGTCTGAGTGGCGGGCTCCGACCGACTGGCAGGCGTCCTCGACGATCCAGAGGCCATGGGACCGGGCCACCCGATAGAGTTCTTCCATGTCCACCATCTGCCCGTAAAGGTGAACCGCCATGACTCCCGAAATCAGATGGTTCCCCCGTCGGGTCACCGGGCGCTCCCCCGGTCCGGGACGGGTCTCCTCTCGCAGAAAGCGGTCGAGAATCTCGGGAGTCATGAGAAAGGACGCGGGATCCACATCGAGAAATACCGGAGTTCCACCGGCCAGGGAGATGGCACTGGCGGAGGCAAAGAAGGTAAAGGAAGGGACAAGGACCCCCTGCCCGGGCCGAAGTCCCGAAGCGACAAGGGAGAGGACGAGCGCATCGGTCCCCGAGGAGACTCCTACCGCCCGGGAGAGTCCGAAGGCGTGGGAAAACTGAGCTTCAAATTCCGAGACGGCAGGGCCAAGAATGAACTGCTGGCTTTTCAAAAGGGGAAGGATTGCGTCCAGAATCTCTTTTTCCATCGTGGCGTACTGGCGTGTAAGGTCGAAGAAGGGAACAGAGATCATGGTCAGGCGGCATCCGTGTCATAAGGGTGAATGATCCGGGCGGTCCCGGGGAAAAGAAACTCTCCCGTCGGAATCATCGAGGCGCCGTGGCGGAATTTCCGGACGGTCCTCTGGGAGGGGGTGAACGAGGGAATCGTCAGGACCATCCCCCAGGGCAGGTCGTTCGGGTTTGTGACTATGGACCGGTTGGCCTTCTCGAGAATCCGCCAGTAACGCGGAGAGCCGTAAACCGAAGCCTTGGCCGCGATGGACTGGAGGGTGTCCCCCGACTCGACCCGGTAAATCCTGAGAGGGCCCGAGGGAGGATTGAGCCGCTCCCAGAGGCGGACCGCCTTCCTGAGATCGCCGATGAAAGCCGGGTCCTGGTGAACATACCAGGTCAGGTATCGGAGCACCCTCTTGTGACGGAGCGGATGAATCATGATGGATTCCCGCATGTGGCCCCGCGACCGAGAGAGCAAAAAGTCCGGAAGGGAGGCGGAGGGAGGTGGCGTTCCTTTCGGGAGTAGATAGGACAGAAGGAGGATCTGTCTGTCGGAAGAAAGGGGATGAGCAGCGATTTCCATGGCCAGATGATGTTCTATTCGCCCTTCGTGGTCCAGAACTGTGGGATCGTGGGGCATGGAGGAGAGCGCCCGCGTTTCTTCCCGGATGGCCTTCATGTAATGGCCCTGACGGTCATAAAGCCAGCCCAGACTGTCCCGATAAGCCCCGTTTTTCGGATCGACGGTCAGGGCATGGAGAATCATGTAGCGAGCCTTGACCAGATCTCCGTGTTCGATGACCTCGGTGTAGCCAAGATAGTTGAGGGCATCGGCAAAGCCCTTGTCGATGGCGAGGGTTTTTTTAAGAAGGGCGATGACCCGTGGCAGGTAGCGCTTGTGGTTCCACTGGTCGTAGAGGATGGCCTTGTTGAAGATCAGGATCGGATTCCTGGCCGAGAGTCGTTCGGCCCTTTTGAGGGCCTTCAGGGCCAGGGGAAATTTTTTCTGGTCCATATAGGCCAGGGCGATGGAAAAGGAAATTTCCCACCGTTCTGGGGAGAGGCTTTTTGCATCGTTGAGGTACAACAGGGCCTTTGGGCTATTGTCCAGTCTTCTGTAGAGGTCTCCGAGATCATAGGCCCCCTCGTAGAGATTGGGAAAGCGGCGGATCATAAGGTGGTAGGTCGAGATCGCGCGAGTAAAATGGAGCGATTTCTCATAGACCGACCCCAGAAAGGAGAGCAGGCGGGGATCCTCGGGATGGCTTCTGAGAATTTCTTCGATCTGCCGGATCGCCTCGTCATATCGGCTTTCCTGGACCAAAAGGGAGGAGAGGATCAGGGGAAGACGGCTGTTCTGGGGATGTTCCCCGATGGCCCTTTTCAGAAGGCGGACAGCCTCGGGATATTTTTCAAGGGAAAAATAGGTCTTGAGCAGCTTGACCTCAAGGTCAATCCGTCCCACCTCCTGGAGGGCCAGAAGGCTTTCGTATCTTTTTTGGGCCTTTTCCCACTCCCCTTTCCGGGAATACAGGTCTCCCAGGGATTCAAGGGCCGGGGCGAAGCGGGGATCGCGGGAAAGGGAAAGGCGATAGAAGGAGATCGCCCGGGCGTCGTCGCCCGCCCGCTCGTAACGGAAGCCAAGATAAAAGGGCAGGTAGGCGGACTGGGAGCTTTTCTTCACCCCCTCCTCCAAAACATCCATAGACTTCCGGTTGTCCCCGAGCTTCGAATAGATGTCGGAAAGGGCGATATAGGCCTCGTCCTTAAGGGGATCGAGTTCAAGGACATGATCCCTGTAGACCGGGATAATCTGCCTAAGGAAAGCCTTCTGCCTCGCAGGATCGGGCTCCTTTACCGCCTCGAGCTGGAGAAGGGTTCCCAGAAGGAGCCAGGGTCTGAGGCGGTTGGGATGGGCCCGGGCAAGATTTTCCGCAACCTTCTGTGCTGCCGGGAGATTTCCTGTCTTGGCGAGGACGCGGGCCTTGAGGAGCCCCAGATAGACCGAATGGGGCTTATAGACCTCGGCTTTCCTGACTTCATCGAGGGCCTGGAAAGGATTGTCGAGCGTCAGAGCGATATCTGCCTGGATTTCATGGTAATAGGCCTGCCAGGGGTAGGGAGGGTCGACATGGCCCACCTTCCCCATTCCGATCCTGGTTTCCTGCCGGGCTCCCGTCGATTTTCCTGTCACGGAGTATTTATCCGGTCGGGGGTGTCCGGCCGTCTGGCAGGATGCCAGGAGAAGGCACGCCACCGTGGCGAGATATCCGCGAAAAAACAGGGACCGGATCATTGAAACCTCATTGGTTGAGGCCGGAAAAACCGGCACACTTGAAGGCGTTGATCTAGGATTGAAAGATATTCCAGCCTAGCGTACGGGAGAGGCCGGCCGTGTCTGGACCTCCCGCATGTCCCCTCCCAGGACCGCACCCGGAACATAGTCATAGACCTTCTCCGTGACGACGGGACGGACCGTGACAGTCGCCGAGGCGTAGGCAAAGCCCACCACCTTCGGAGAGGCATTCAGAAGGCCCGCCAGTGATCCGGGCCAGGAGGCATGGACCGAAACGACAGAAAAGAAAGTGCCAAGGTCGATTCTCGCCGTGACCATGCCGCTACGGCAGTCGAGAAAGGGAATCGACTTCCTGACCGGAAGCCTGAATCCTGTGGAAAGGGTCAAAAAAACCCCCTCCCGGGCAGTCTGCTCGAATAAGTAAACATTCCGGTGTCCTTCCCTGACCAGACGGTAGCGGAGAGGAAGTGCGGGCTCCGCGGAGGATGTCCAGAACCCCCTTGCCCCGTTCCATTCTCCATATCCAGGAAGAAGGGTGATCAGGGCCTTCTTGTTGTCCAGGAGCAAGATATGGATTCCTCCCAGAGTCCGGGAAGAACTTCCGGGCACCGGCAAGATTTTCCCGGGCCTGAATCCCAGACGCTGACGACATCCTTCGATCGGGAGAAGATACAACAGGAGAAAGGCATTCTGATTCACGGTCCCGCCATTTTTTGAGGCCCCTCGTGAGGTTTGCCGCAACAACTCCTAGGAAGCATTCTATCACAATGGTCCCCATCGAGAGAATCTTTCCCCGCCTCCCATGACAGGCACTCCCGGAAAATCCAGTCCAGAGGCCCCAGGCCAAGATTTCCGACCTGGAAAAATTCCGTCATTTGTTTCGGGCAATCTGGCCCCGATATCGGGAGAGGAAGAGGTTCATCTTGATTCTGTCAAGGGTGGAGAGCGGGAGAATCCTGCGCCAGGCCAAAAGAACAATCGGATCCCTGAAACGGGACTTTACAAGGATCACGGCATAGCCGATCTTCTGCTGCTGCGAAAATCCGTCGGAGGAGGCGTCACTGCTGGCAATTCCGTGGAGAGTGGACAGTGATGCCGGAGTCGTACGGGTGGGGTCATAAAAAACAATGACGTTACCGCGGTGAATGACATTGACAATCGTGCAGGGAGACAATTGAGCATATTCCAGATCGTTCCGCGAAATGTAGGAATCGGTCATCAGTCCAGAACTAGGAGGGTTTGAGTTGTAATGAAAGGTTCGGCACTGGTCGGGATCAGGGGTCATCTTGTGGCCCTGTTCGGGATAGCGGAGAATTCCCGACCGGATCGGTTTGAAGGGCTGGTTGGTTCCTCCCCCAAAGGAGCCCATCATCGGCATGAAGGGGTTTCCCCCCGGATTTACCCCGTTTGAGCTGTCCGCCCACAGAGGTTCTACTCCCTTGAAAAAAAAGGCGAGAAGCGTTAGGAATAAAAGGATTGCGACTTTCGGCGGTTTCGCCCTCCGTTTTTTTCCTGCCAGTGAAGGAAAAAAACGGAAGAAAAAACCCTCCTCAAAGGAGTTTCTCATCAAAAAAATATTCGCTCTCCGAAGTCTTTTGGCCATGGCTCTTCTTGCCTCCCTTCTTCTCCCGAGTGGCCCCGGAAGATCAACTGCAGTGTTTGCCGATGCCCTGCCAGACATCTTCGGTGAGTATATACCGGGGGCGGTTCCGGGTTCCAATGCCCCCTACTCCTTTGGCCAGGGATGGGGAGCCGGGGTGGACTGGAACGCCTTCGTCACCGGCTCCCTGTTCGTGCGCGGGGGTATCCAGGTCGTCAATTTCGTCGCTCCCGGAATTTTTATTCTGCCCGTTTCCGCCGGGGCCGGGTACCGTTTCACCGAAGGCTCTCCGGGGGACTTCTATGGGGTAGCAGATATAGGGATCGCTCCGTCCTTCTATCCCGGAGGCTCATCGGCCCAGTCCTATTACGACATCGGTGTGGGATATTCCTTTACTAGGGTCTTCGCCGAATTCAAGTTTGCCATCATTCCCGGAACAAACTACGGAAACGGGACCTTCCTCTACTTCCCGCTGACCCTGGGAATCCACCTTTGACGCGTCTTCTGCCGGAGATCCCGCTCTTGGCTTGATCCCTCAGGACTCTCAATTTTTCTATAGACTTGGATGATGAAACGAATCGACGCTTTGGAAAAACCTCTTCCCCCGGCATCACCCACTCAAATTTCTGGGATCATTTGACAGGAGCAAACCTTCCCCGTTAGAATTTGATACGCACCAAAGAAAGCGAGGCGTTTATGCAGAATGCAAAAACGTTCCTTGTCGAGTGCGAGATTTGTGACCGGGTTTCAACCGTGACGTCCAGTCGGGAAGCAGGATTATATATCTGCTCATCTTGCTGGAATGATTTCAAGGATCTGGCTCACCACACCCCCAAGGAACAAGATCCACAATCCGGCCACCCCGAACGTTCCTAGTTCCCGGTGGACCCGGATCCCTCCGGGATTTCATTTCCCCCTCCCTGATTCTGATTAAGGGTCGTCTGAGGTATCTGGACCTCTTCAAAAAAAATCCTTTTTTCCCCTTTCCCATTAACGACGACAATATCAAATCTTGTTAATAACGGAAGAGCATGGCTTTGAACCGAATTCCAACGGTCCGTCCAGAGCATTCCGTCAAAATACCGGATTCTTAGTGACCAGACATGTCCGAGAAGCTTTTCGGGAATGACAGCCTGAGTCCCGTAGGAAAGCAGATTGGTGTTCTGTTCGTGGACAAGGGTAAAGAGATCAGTGCCAGGGCTCTTGAAAAGAAGATACTGGATCCCTTCGAGATGGGAAACGGGGGAGGACTGGCTCAGCCTTGTCTGGGACAGAGTCGTGAAGAGAAGGGAGTCCGTGTCCCTGTTATGTTCCCTGTTGGGAAAGCCGATAAATGTTGTCAAGGGATCATTCGGATTCAGATAGGCACCCAGAAGCTCTTCCCGCAACAGATAGCGGATGATTTCCATCTTTCGTTCAAAGCGGGTTCCAGAATCAACCGAGGTGATTGTCCGTTCTGTCTGGTGGATCGCCACAAAAAGGAGGCCCAGGATGACCGAGAGGATCCCGAAGGCAACCAGGACCTCCATCAGGGTAAATCCCGCATCAGAGGATTCAGGGAAATCTGATGGCTCCGGCCTAGATTCAGGGGATGTTCGAGACATAAGTCACCAGGGAGAAGGAGCGAGCTTCGGCGCCCGTTCCATGCCGGACGGTCAGCCGGACCTGCCGGACGATGGGGAGCGGGGAGGATGAGACGACCTCGACCCACCGGTAGTCATGATAGGG
>JAKAWK010000086.1 GCA_021827365.1 Nitrospirota bacterium | reverse complement strand
GGGTGGCCATCGTGGTCGCCCACGAGATGGCCCACCAGTGGTTCGGCGACCTTGTCACCATGGCCTGGTGGGACGACCTCTGGTTGAACGAAGGCTTCGCCTCCTGGATGGAGGTGAAGGCGGTCGACGCCCTCTTCCCGGAATGGGGCATGTGGGAGCTCTTTCAGAGCGAGGACCGGAACGAGGCCCTCGAGATGGATGCCCTGGCCTCCACCCATCCGATCGAGGTCCCCGTCCGGGACCCGGGGGAGATCAACGAGATCTTCGATGCCATCAGCTACACCAAGGGGGGCTCCCTTCTCCGGATGCTGGAGGCCGCCCTGGGGGCTGAGACCTTCCGGAGGTCCCTGTCCGGCTATTTCAAAAAGTTCGCCTACGCCAACGCCACCACCGCCGACCTCTGGCGGAGCCTCTCCGATCCCTCCTTCGAGCCGGCGGGAGGGGTGGGGAAGGTCCTCTCCGTCTGGACGAAGACCCCGGGCTACCCCTGGCTCAAAGTCTCTTCCATGTCGGGAGGGATAAGAATCACCCAGCAGCCCTTCCTGATCCGAAAGGAAGACCGGATCGTCCGGGAGCAGGGGCCCGACGTTCCCGTCTGGCCGTTGATGCTCGGTGTCTCGGAGGAGGGCGGGGAGCCTGTCCGGCATCTTCTGACGGGGCGCGAGACGGTGATTCCCCTTCGGGATGCCAAGGCCTCCTGGGTCAATGTCAATGCCGGCCAGACCGGATATGTCCGGGTTCTCTACGAAGGGGCCTGGCATTCGGGCTTTGTGAAGGCCCAGACGGAGAACAGGCTCTCGTCGCTCGACCGGCTGGCGCTCGAGAACGATCTCTTTGCCTTCGTCCGCTCGGGCCTTGCCCCCATCGGGGACTATCTCTCGCTTCTCGAGGCCTTCCGGCAGGAATCCTCCTATGCCGTCTGGTCGGACATCGCAGGCAGCCTCTTCACGATCGACGGGATCTGGGCGATGGAGGAGGGGTGGAAAGAGTTCAGGCATTGGGGGGCGGCCCTGGTCCGCCCCGCCTTCGAGCGTCTGGGGTTTTCCCCCAGGGCCCAGGAGTCCCACCAGGAGCGGCTTCTCCGGGCTTCCCTCCTGGGGATTCTGGTCCGCTTCGAGGAGGAGGCGGTTCTGTCGGAATGCCTCAGGTTTTTCGCCGGCTACCGGCAAGACCCGGCCTCCCTTCCCGCCGATCTCAGATTTGCCGTCTTCCAGGGGGCGATCACCCGGGGCGGGAGTTCTGCCTTCGAGGAGGTCATGGCCCTGGCGGCCCGTCAGAACGACCAGGAGGAGAAAAACAAGCTTCTGTACGCGCTGGCCCGGACGCCGGATCCGGCCCTCTTCGACCGGGCCCTCGGCCTGGTCCTGTCTCCCCTCGTGCGGGTCCAGGACGCGGTGTCGGTGATCGGGTTTCTTTCGAAGAATCCCCTGGGACGAGAGAAGACCTTCGACTTTGTGGCCGCCCACTGGGATGAGCTCTACCGGCGTTACGAGTCGGGAGGATTCGCGTTGAACCGCCTCGTCCGGAGCCTGACCGACGAGTTCAAGAGGGAGGAGGAGGAGAAGAGGGTGGAGGACTTCTTCTTGTCCCACCCCGTCCCTTCGGCCAAGCGGGCGATCGCCCAGGGACTTGAGACGATCCGGTCGAACCGGGAGATTTTCATGGAGCAGGGGGAGGGATTCAGGGCGTTTTTCAGAACCCCCTCTTGACGGCCCGAGAGCGGCCCGTGCTCTTCACCGGTCTTGTGATCCTCAGTGTTTTACGGAACGCTGGAAAAAACTCTCGCAGGATATGGCCGCAGGCGGAGCAGGTCCGGCTTGTGTACCGGGGATCCACCCGGACCAGGCGGCCTCCCCGTCTCGAAAGCTTGTACTCCAGGAGGGAGAGGAATGTTCCCCAACCCTGGGACAGGAGGGAGCGGTTCAGTCCGGACTTCTGCCGGACCTTCCGGCCGGGGTTTTCTGCCGTTCCCCGGGCGCTTCCGGTCATGTTCCGGATTTTCAGGTCCTCGACATAGACGACGGCTTGGGTTTCGCCGATCGTTGTCGAGGCCTTGTGGAGAAAATCCCGGCGCATGTTCGCGACCCGTTCGTGGGCTCTCGCCACACGGATCTTCTGCTTGCGGAAATTGTGGCTCTTCGGCCCCTTCCGGTATTTCCGGGAGAGCTTTCGCTGCTCCCAACGGAGACGGGCTTCAGCCCGCTTCATGGCTTCGAGAATCTCCGGAGACGGATGGATCCGGGGGCCGTCCGAGGTCGTGGCGAAGGTGACGATCCCGAGGTCCAGTCCGATCTCGGGAGGCATCCGGATCTCCGGCTCCGGAACGTCCGCCTCGGTCTGAAGGGAGACGGACCACAGTCCGGCCTTCCGGGTCACGGTGGCGTTTCTGAGATCGCCTTCGATCTGCCGGGAGACCCGGACCTTGACCCATCCCACCTTGGGGAGGAAGATCCGGGGATGGACGTTCCGACCTGTCGGATCTTTCGTCGAGAGGTCGACCTTGATCTGGAGGGGATCGGGATAGCGGAGGGAGTCCCAAGAGCCCTTCTTCTTGAACTTCGGGAATCGCTTGGGGTTCGTTCGGTCCAGGGCCTCCCAAAGGGACCGGTCGAGGTTCTTCAAGGTCTGCTGCTGAGGGTGGACCGGACCGTTGGAGAGAAACCCGTATTCCTCGCTCGAGCGCCACAGGGTCAGGAGCTTGGCCATGTCCCCGTAGGAGAGAAGCGGAATCCCGGCTTCGAGCCGTCTCGTCTGAAGATCGAGGGCCTTGTTCCACACGAACCGGACGCACCCCGCGTGGCGGGACAGGAGACTCTCCTGTTCGAGAGTCGGGACGAGCCGGAATTTGAACGCTTGAATTCTTTTCATGTTGGGCATTGTAGCAGAAAACCCCGCACTGAAAGCCAAATCCGGGACGGCCATGCCGTCCGCGCTATCCTTCCCCGCCGTAAACGGCGAGGTTTGCCGCGCGACTGGATCAAGAGGCATCGCCCGATGTCCAGGGATTCACTCCCCTATTACAATACCCACGCCCGGGAACTTTCTCCCCGATACGAATCACTTGGATTCGAATCAGTCCAGGGATGGCTCCTCCCCTTCCTGCCGGAATCAGGGGGAACAGCTCTTGATATCGGTGCGGGGTCCGGACGCGATGCCAGGGGCCTTTCTGCCCTGGGATTCGAAGTGGTCGCCGTCGAACCTTCGGCGGGAATGCGGGCAGAGGGCGAACAACACCCGTCAGACCAAAGAATCCACTGGGTGAACGATGCCCTTCCGGGGCTCGACTCCCTTATGCGCCAATCTCTTTCCTTCGACCTGGTCCTTGTGAGCGCAGTCTGGATGCATATCTTGCCCCGGGACCGTCCCCGTGCCCTCAGAAAACTGCTCTCGCTCCTCAAGCCTTCAGGCCTTCTCGCCGTGACTCTCCGCCATGGCCCGCCGGATCCCGAACGGGCGATGCACGACACCTCTCCCGGAGACTTCGAGAGAATGGCCCGGGCGCTCGCGGCCGAAATTGTCCACGTCTCCCAAGCTCCCGATCTTCTCGGGCGGACCGGAATCTCCTGGACCCGTGTCCTTTTGAGGATTCCCGATGACGGGACAGGCGCCCTTCCCCTTCTGCGCCATCAGATCCTTGTGGCGGACAAAAGTGCCACCTACAAGCTGGGACTTCTCCGGACGGTGGCCCGGATCGCAGACGGCCATCCGGGAATGGCCAGAAATGAGGGCGAAGAGGCGGTTTCAATTCCTTTAGGATTGGTCGGTCTTGTCTGGATCAGGCTCTACAAACCCCTCCTGGAGGCGGGACTTCCCCAGTCTCCCGCCAACCATGGAACGGAAGGACTTGGTTTCATCGGGGAGAGCTGGCGGATGATCGCCCCTCTTTCCCCCCTTGACCTGCGGCCGGGAATGCGATTTTCCCCCATGACGGCCCCTCCTCTTCACAGGGCCATTCAAGACGCCCTCCGGACGATCGTCCGGATGCCGGCCCATTACATGACCTATCCCGGAGGCTCGGACCCTCTTTTCAGGGTCGTTTCTAAACGAAACTCGATCCCTCCGCGAGGAATCCTTCTGGACAAGGCCTATTTCCAAAGCTTTGGAGAAATGATCATTCCTCTTTCGCTCTGGAGGGCCCTCTCCCGCTACGATGCCTGGATTGAACCCGCCCTGGTGAACGAATGGATCCATCTCATGGAGGGCTACGCCAAAAGCCAGGGGCATGCCCTTGATCCCCGTAAAGTGGCCAGGGCGATGCTTTGGACCACCCCGGCGCGGGATGTGGCCCTGATCCGGAAAATCGCTCGTCCCATTCTTGAAAGGAAACAGCTCTTTTGTATCTGGAGCGGAAAGAGGCTGTCGGAGAAGTCCTTTGAAGTGGACCACTGTTTTCCGTGGGCGGCCTGGCCCTGCGACGATCTCTGGAATCTTCTGCCCGCCGACAGAGTGGTGAACCTTCGTAAAAGTGACCGGCTTCCCTCTCTGAAAACACTGGATGCCGCCTCGGAGCGGCTCAGCGGATGGTGGATCAAGGCCTACCTCTCAAATGAAAACAGACAGATAGGCGAGCGCTTCCTTGTGGAGGCCCGGGGTACCCTGCCCCTTTCAAGCCCTGAATCCCCCTCCCCTCCGGATCTTGGGGAAATCCTCGAGGGAATGCTGGTCAAAAGGATGGCCCTCCATTCCGATCAGGGAATCGAAGAGTGGGAGAGTCCCGGATCTTGGGACCCCGTGCAGGACCCCTGATCTAATGGGGCGGATAGCGCCACCATTCGCTTCCCTCCGTTCCCTCCCGACTCCAGTAGGGGTAGTCGAAAAGATCGTCGGCCATTTTCCGGAGGGCCTCCCGGAGCTCGAGCGGTTCGAGCCATCTTCGGGGGATAGCTTCCTCCCCCATCCCGGCTCCGAGGAGGTTTCCGGCGATCGATCCTGTCGAATCGGAATCCCCCCCATGATTCACGGCCATAAGGAGAGCCTCCTCGAGGGTTTTCCCCCGCAGGCAGGCAAAGAGGGCGATGGCCAGGGCTTCCTCTGCCACCCAACCCTCTCCGATTTCCCCTATGGACTCGACCGCCGGAAGGGAGCTTTTCGCCAGGGATTCCGCCCTCACGAGCAGATCGGCCACGAACTCCCCTCCGGGCGAGTCTCGCAGGAGTCCTTCGGCCACCGGAAGAGCCTCCGGGAGGCTTCGGCCAAGGAGAAGAAGATGGATGAGGACTGCATGGGCCCCGCTTGCGGCGGTGCTGGCCGGATGGCCGTGGGTCAGCTCCGAGACACGTCCGGCCAGCCAGTAGGTATGCTGGATTGCCCCCGTGCAGTCCCCGCCGAAGGCATTTGCCAGCGCCACCGGGGCCACCCGCATGACCCCCCCGCACCCTTTGGACCGGTTTGTAGCCCGGTGCCTGGGAGAATGGGGATCGGGCGGGGTCCTGAGAGCGGAAAGACAGGTCTTGCCCGGGAGACGGACCGCATTCATCTCCGGAATCCGGAAGAGCCAGCTCGACTCCGGTTCAAGAGGAACCTCTTCGGCCGGGGGAGGCTCTCCCTGTGTGAGCAGCCAGCGGAGGTAGGACCGCCGGAGGATCCTGTAGGGATCCCCGATCCCCTGGTTCCGGCTTCGGGAGAGGGCCCGGAGGATTCCTTCGCCCGTAAACAGGGTCATCTGGGTATCGTCGGTGACCGCCCCGATCCTCCCGTAGGCGGGGCTCAAGTCGGTCACGCCCCTGCTTCCAAAAGTCCGTCGAATCTCCGGCCAGGTCATTATTTCGACCGGTGCCCCCAGGGCATCTCCCACCCCTCCGGCCAGGAGAGATCCCCGATATCGGGACCGGAGACGCTCTTCCGATCCGTTCCCATTCATGGCCCACACTCCTTCCTTTCCTGAGCGTCGTCTCCGGCTCGGACGACACCTGTGGAAATGAGCGGGTCATTTAAAAATTCCTTCCGGGAGAGACACTTCCCCCTTTACAAAAGGCCATTTCGGAGACTCTCCCTCCCCCTTCGGAAAACTCCCGGAAGACCTTCGGCAGGATTTGATGACCCGGTTTTTTGTCCTTTGTCAATTGAAATGTACCCCCGAAAGGGAGACTTTGCACGGGTCCCAGGGTTCCATGAGACTAAAGAGCCAGGGGACTCATTCAAAAGCCGGAGTCTTGTGCTGAAAATCCGGAGGTATTGAGAAGTCAGGCAGGCTCGGGTTCGAGGGGTCGGATTAGCTCCGGGCCATCGTTTTTAGGTGAGTTGACGGCCCGGCTCACCCGGTGCCAGATGAGGCCGGAAGGCTCCTGACCGGCCAGATACTCAAGCCAGGAAGGGGCCGGACAAACTGAGGGATCAAGCCACGCCTCCTGCTCCTCCGGGACGAGGAAGACCGGCATGCGGTCATGGATCGGACGCACGGCCATCACGGCCGGGCGGACCAGAATGGTAAAGGTCTCAAGAAGGTCTCCTGTGGCAGGATCCCTCCAGAAATCCCACAATCCGGCCAGGGCGAGAGGATCGCCCGATTTCTGCCGGAAATAAAAGGGGATTTTCCCTCTGGGGGTCGCCTGCCATTCATAGTAGCCATCGGCCGGAAGCAGACAGCGTCGTTTGTTGATGGAATCGCGGAAGGCCGGCCGGGTCAGGACTGTTTCGATACGGGCGTTGATGGTGGCATACCCTCCCTTCTCCCGGGCCCAATGGGGAATGAGTCCCCAGACCGGGGTCCAGATCTCCCGCTCCCGATCTTCTAGCGGAATCCTGACAGCCAGGGCCTTCTGGGAAGGGGCCAGATTGTACCGGGGGCGAAGGTCGAGGGCGGGGACGAGCCGGGCCCGAAAAAGGTCCGCATACTCCCGGGCAGGCCGGGTCTGGGTCAATCTGCCGCACATGCGTGCCCTCCAATTCTGATTCCAGATGAAACCGCCAAAACCCACAACCGTCCCTGAAGAGAACCCCCATATTCCTGAACTGTCCTCAGACAGGGGAGAGGGCAGAGAGCCATTTACAGGGGCGGGGGCGGTCTGGATCCACGGGGTTCCGCTCCGATCCCTGGGGCCGGACCCCCAATCCAGGCCAAAGGACGGCTTCACCTGTCCGGGAAGCGCTTATCTGCCGGCTGGTGGAAAATCTCCCTGACTACGACAAGACGATACAGGATCGGGCTCGGTCCTTCGGCCGGAGGAGGGGGCTGGAAAAGGTCCGTTTGTCTCGTCAGAAGGAGACGTCCGCCCATCCTTTTCCCTCTCCCGCCAAGGAAGGCTCTCGAATCCTCCCCTCCGAAGATGGTATGATAGAACCAGTATTCACCGCAGGAGGAGGGTCCATGATCAATCCTGATCTGTCCGTCGTTCCGACGGCGGAGGAGATTTCGTCGCAGCTTGAGCTCCTGACATGCGAACATTGCATGAAAGGCGACCTCCTCCCCTTCGGTTTTTCCTTCGCCTTCCAGCCGATCGTCGACATCGCCTCCCGAAAGGTGCATTCCTACGAGGCCCTGGTTCGTGGACCCAAGGGAGAGGGTGCCCAATCCGTTCTCTCGCAGGTCACCCGGAAGAACCGGTTTCGCTTCGACCAGCTCTGCCGGGCCAAGGCCATTTCTCTCGCCAGCGCCCTCGACATCCAGACCTATCTGAACATCAACTTTCTTGTCAATGCCGTCTACAATCCGGACCAGTGCATCCGGGTGACCCTCGAGTGCGCCCGAAAAAACAACTTCCCCATTGACCGGATCATTCTCGAGACGACGGAAGAGGAAAAAATCGAGGATCCGAAATTTCTTCACTCAGTCCTCGACGGATACCGGAAATATGGACTTTTCATCGCCATCGACGACTTCGGCGAGGGCTACTCAAGCCTCAACCTTGTGGCCCAGATCGTCCCGGACTACCTGAAGATCGACCGCCAGCTCATCACCGGCATCGACACCGACACAGTGCGCAGGCGGATCGTCGAGACCATGGTCCATCTCTGCCGCTCGCTTTCGATCAGGATCATCGCCGAGGGCATCGAAACCCTGGGGGAGGCCCGAACCCTTCGGGACATGGGCATCACCCTCTTCCAGGGTTACTTTTTCGCCCGGCCGGCCTTTGAATCCCTCCCGCCCGTCACCAACATGGACTTTTGATCCGGAGGGTCCCCCCTACCGGAAACCCCCTTTTCATTGCCGGGAGATTCCCTTGCCCCTTTCCGAGAAGGATCTGAACGAAGAACAGGCCCCGGCCGTCCTGGCACCCGAAGGACCCGCTCTCGTGCTGGCAGGAGCCGGATCGGGGAAGACCCGGGTTCTCACCTACCGGGCCGCCCATCTCCTGGCCCGGGGAGTCCCCCCTCCCCGCCTTCTTCTCCTGACCTTCACAAAAAAAGCCTCGCAGGTCATGCAGGCGCGGCTGGGAGAGCTCATGGGACAGTTCCTGATCGTCCCATGGTCCGGCACCTTCCATCATGTGGGATTCCGCCTGATCCGGGAGTTCGGTTCCCGGATCGGCGTCGACGGCTCCCGCACACTCCTTGACCGGGAAGACCAGCGGGATCTTGTCAAGGAGATCCGGGACGAGGTCTGCGGATCCCTGGCCGGCACCGAGGGGATTCCTCCGGCTGCGACTCTCCAGAACCTCCTCTCCCTTTCCGCCAATCTCCTTCTTCCCATCGACGAACTGGTCAGACGGCGCTCCCCCTGGCTCCTGCCCTCCCTGGACCGGATCGAAGCCATCGCGGCCCGCTACCGGACGGCCAAGGAGCAGTACCGGGTCCTGGACTTCGATGATCTGCTCGTCCTCTGGCTCAGGCTCCTCGAGGAGAGCCCGGGAACATTGGAGCTTCTGAGGGACCGCTTCCGCCATCTCCTCGTGGATGAATACCAGGATACCAATCCTCTCCAGTCCCGGATCCTCGACCGCCTGGCGGAAGACCACCGGAACCTGTTCGTTGTGGGCGACGACAGCCAGAGCATCTACTCCTTCCGGGGCGCGGAGATCGACAACATTCTCACCTTCCAGGACCGGTATCCCGGAGCGCGCCTCTTCCGTCTCGAAAAGAACTACCGCTCCACCCCGAACATCCTGAACCTTGCGAACCGGATCATCCTTCACAACCAACGCCAGATTCCCAAGACCCTTTATTCTCCCCGGCCCTCCGCCGACCATCCGGTCCTGGTGCGCATGTTTTCCGACGCCGACCAGTCCCGATTCGTGGTCCGGACCATCGAAGAGAAGCTGGACCGGGGGGCGGAGCCGGGAGAAATCGCCGTCCTCTACCGGGCCCATTATCTCTCCCTTCCCCTCCAGATCGCCCTCTCCCGCAAGCGGATCCCCTTCCATCTCACCAGCGGCCTCAAGTTTTACGAACAGGCCCACATCAAGGACATCCTGGCCTTTCTCCGCGTCCTTGAAAACGCCCGGGACCAGGCGGCCTGGAAGCGCCTTCTCCGGATGGTTCCCAAGGTGGGGAGAAAGACCGCAGAAAAGATTCTCTCCCACCTCGCGGGGGAGGGGCGCCCCCTTCAGGCCCTTTCCGATCCGCCCTTCCTCAAGGTCTTTCCGGGGGGGGTCAGGGGAGGCCTTGCGACAATGGGGGAACGCCTGGCAGATCTTGCCAGGATGAAGGAAGAGGACCCCGGGAATGTGGCGGGCCTTATCGGAAAGATCCTTGAAACCGGCTATCAGGAGCTCATCTACGAAACCTTCGAGGACCCCGAATCCCGGGTGGCTGACATTCTCGCTCTCGCCTCCCAGATCCCTCCGGAGGGAGATCTCTCCCTCTTTCTGGCCGAACTTGCCCTGCTCGATGCCGGGTCGGAAGAGGCAGAGGGGGAGGAGCGGGCAAACCGCATCGTCCTCTCCACCATCCATCAGGCCAAGGGCCTCGAGTGGGACACGGTCTTTCTCCTCTCGCTCAACGAGGGGGTCTTCCCCTCCAACAAGTCGAAGGATATCGAGGAACAGCTCGAGGAGGAGCGGCGGCTCTTCTATGTCGCGGTGACCCGGGCCCGGCAGGACCTCTTTCTCTGCGTCCCCTCTGTGACGGGATACGGAGGCGGGTCCCCGATGCCTCCCTCCCGGTTTCTTTCGGAAATCGGAGACGAGCATGTCACGGAAAGGATTTACAATGCCTGGGACGATTGACCTTCCTGACGGGGATCCTGACTCCCGGTAAGGCTCGGGCTCCGATTGCCTGAATGGGAACGGGATCGGGGCGCCTCCCGGAGAGGGGTAACCCAAAGACCGGGTCTCTCCGCCGCCACCGGTCCTTTGCGGACGACCCCGCCTGTCCGCCCTGGCGCCAGAGGCTGTTTTTCCCGTCAGGGGATCCTCCCGGTCCCCTTCTTTGGGTCGAAGAGAGTCCCGGGTCCCGGCGGAGAAAATCTCCGGAAAAAAAGACGGATGGGAGGCCCGGATCCGGCCATCTGGCCTGGGCAGGGGTGGTCCCTTGCTCCACCGGCAGCTTTTGGAGAAGATGGAACAGGATCAGGGAGACGCTCC
>JAKAWK010000085.1 GCA_021827365.1 Nitrospirota bacterium | reverse complement strand
GTACTTCTTTCCGATTTTTAAAAAGTGGGGGGAGTTCCGGAGGCCCCTGGCCGATCCGGAAGTCCTCCCCCCAAATCCGTTCATCCGCCGAATCCCTGGCAATTTTTTGATAAGGGGAAGACGGCTCCCCTGGAAGTCCTGTTTGAAGAGCTCTCCCTGGGAAATGAGACAAAGCGGGGATCCCCCTTGTCCAGGAAAAGCCGGCTTTTCAATCCGTCAAGAAGAGGACCGACGCCTTTCTTCGAAACCGTCCGGGAAGCCAGAAGCTCTGCCTGGGCGGGATCGAGCCCGGCAACTTTTTGCTGATGGACCACCGTTCCCCAGACCGTCCCTCCAGGAGCCGACATCGAGAGGGCATACCGGAGAACGTAATAGCGGTACCTGCGGGAAAAATTGGGGGGCAAAGGAGTGGCGGAAACATGGCCGGCGATCCGGATCCTTCCCCCTTCCGGAACGACCAGAAGGCCCATCCGGGTCACGTCCTGTTCGACGGCCTCCCGGACATGGCGGGCAAAGGAATCGATCTGGCCACAATCATTGACAATGGAGACCGAAACCGTCGCGTCACGGGAGAGAAGTGTTTCTATCCGGGAGATTTCAGGCTGGGCATTGTAACGGCTCGACGGGGTTCCCCCCGACACCGCTGCCACTTCCCGGTCAAAAAACGCCGCCTTTTCCTTGGCACGGACCACACCCGACAGATCGCGAATCTGCCGCAAGGGATTGGAGGTGTTTCCGAGATCCTCCCGGAGTGAGCTAATCGTTTCCCTCAAGGAACGGATCCGACCCTTGAGATAGCGGACGAGGTCCTTCCTGTCGACCGCCACCAGCGCCACGTAAGCCCCCTGGGCCGGAATAAATTTCCCCTGGACGTTTTTAAGGCCGTAGAGCTTGGCGTGTGTTCGGACAGAGAGAATGTCCCGGGTGGAGCGGGAGATCGCCAGGTTGTTTCGTGAGGTCTTCTGTTCGTATTTCGACCGGATGTCGGAATCGATCTGGTTTGCAAGGTTTCTGGCGGCATCCTTCCGGGCCCGGTCCAGAGTGGACCCATAGCCCAGGCCTGTCAGATACCGGCTTTGGGGAACCTTGTCGGAACGTCCTGTTTCATACCATTTTTCCCCAGCCAGAAGCGGCCTTGGCGAGATCAGGAAGAGAACCAATAGGGTCAGCGAGAACCATAAGAACTTCCATCGGACCAACAGTCGCTCCTCGGGAGGGGGGCTCAATGTCTTTTGCAAGATTCAGTCAGATGGGCTGGAAGATTCATCCCTGAGCATCCGGTCGAGAAGAGCCTTCGTCCGGGGGTCCCGTTCGTTGTCTCTGGCCGCCGCCAGGGATTTTTTCAGAAGGCGCTCATAGAGATCCTTCCGGATCGAGACCAGGACATGGTACTTGTAGAAGGAGTAGGGAGACTCCTCCTTGCGGTCCTTTTCCCAGTATTTCCGCCAGTAGTAGTCCTCCACCCGAGCCCCTGAAATCCGGGCCTGGGCCTGGGTCATGACGAGAGAGGCGACATGCCTCCGGACGCTCATGTCCATTCCCCCGCTCCCCGTTCCCATCTTTCGAAGACTTTCCTCCCTGTAGAGGGAGCTGGCCCTCTCCCCGATACGTTCGGCGATGGACCGCATCGCGTTTTCGTAGGCATCGGTCCGTCCCGACTCCTGATCCGGCTCCTTGGAGGTCGACCCGACAAAGTATTCGCGGTCCGGGTGCTGACTTTGCCAAAGTCCGGGGGAGTCAATCCAGAGAGGGCGTTTGTCTGAGGAACGGCTTTCGAGATGAGGGACGCCAAGCCCTCCGGGAGGGGTCGACAG
The DNA here is from genome assembly GCA_021827365.1 of Nitrospirota bacterium. Taxonomy (GTDB): domain Bacteria; phylum Nitrospirota; class Leptospirillia; order Leptospirillales; family Leptospirillaceae; genus UBA4572. The sequence continues at coordinate 9,012 of JAKAWK010000085.1, read as the reverse complement.
GCCCGAACAGGATGAACAAGCAAGAGGAAGGACTACGAGAAGAACAATGCGGCCGGCAAACGACGGCCGGGCACGGACCAGGGCTGGCAATCCAGGGACCTCCACAAGGTACCTCTCTTTGATTTGATGTCCGAAAAAGACGGGCCCGCCAGATCCCATGGGTCCCGGAGCTGACCTCTGAAGCCCCCTCCTTCGGGTGGGCGGCTCATTCCCTATATCCCTTATATCAGCGCCAAACAATATCGACCTATGTCTGATGTCAGGGAAAACCCCCCACTTCCTTTATTTTATTGGGATCTATCTGGAGAAGCAAGGCAGACCCGCCCCGAAGGGCGGGAAAATATCCTTAAAAGCCGGCTTGGGCTATTGACCCCACTCCCTCCCCGATAGGCCCGAAGCACCTCGGGGGCGAGGGTAAGGGATCTCCATCGGATAGCCGTCGAAATGTGAAAACCCATGGATCATGGAGGATGACAAACCCTGGCTATGGGGACCGGATCGCCTCAAAAGATTAGGACTCGGATAGGATCGGGGAAGAGAGTCAAAGAAATTAAGATCAAGGGAGCTCCCCTCCTTGAAGTCGAAGAGGAGAGCTTCCAGAAGACCTGATTTTTCACAATAACGGAATTCGAGTTCGGGAAGAAGCTCTCGAAGTTCCAGCAAAAGCCGGTTGATCTCCTGATACTTCAAGGGCGTATCTTTTTTCATGCCACCCCTCCATGCTCCAGGGCAAGACCTCTTTCACCCCATTACCGGAATGAAAATGAGGCAAAATTCCGTTAAACCCTTTTACTATATTCTCCCTTTTCGATCCGTCAAGGAAGGATCAATTCCAATCAGAAAACAACTCAAGTTTATACCAATTAAAGATAAAAAAAATTATAATCATAAATAATTTATTTTAAAATCACATGATCGTGATTTGCGTCACAGGGTGGATATTCCCTCACAGGGGGATTTCATGTAGACTGCATCTTTGCGAAAGGGTATTTCCAACTCTCAAGGGTCCGGTCATCAAGGCTCTTCAAGGGAGCAGGCAAACCATGGCCTCAGCTGACGCCAACCGCAGCAGGGAACGATTCGCTGGATTGAGAGCCCTTCTGAAGGGCCACGGGGATCTCATTCTTCAGGCCTTGACAGATCCGGTGTGCGTCCTCGATCACAGGGGAATTCTCCTTGAGGCCAGCGATTCCTTCTGCCAGCTTCTGGAAATTCCCCGCTCGGAGCTTCACGGAATCCATGCCTCCTCCTGGGATAGACGCATTCCTGCCAACCGAAAGGCCGAAGGGGCTTTTCCAGAAGGAAGACAGCCGGCTCTCTTCCGCCGGAGGGATGCCTCTCTGATCCCGGTCGAAGCCGAGTACTCCTGCGTAAAGATTGGCAATGATTGCCTCATCCATCTTTCCGCTCACCCGCTGAGCGGAGACCTTCTCCAGCCCGACGTCTCCTTTCTTTTCGAAAACAATGCCGCCGCCATCCTCCTATTGGACCAGAACGGGCGGATCCGGAAGGGAAATCCGGCCTTTTGGAAGATGACCGGATACACACCGGGCGAAATTTCCGGGCTCTCCTTCGGACTTCTCTTCGATCTCCCCGAAATCTATCGGGAGTTTCTTCATCTCCTCCATCATGTCCTCCTGGGAAAAAACATCCGGTCGAGCCTGCGGCTCCGGAAAAAAGACGGCAACATTCTCTGGGCGGAGGTGACAGGGAACCCCGCCCGGACAGAGGAGCGGAAGGAGGGGGCCATACTGGTCTTGCTCGACCTGACCGACCTCCACGAAGCCCGGGAAAAAATGGAACGGCGACTTTCCGAGGATCCCCTCACGGGACTTCCGAACCGGCACGGGATGGAAGGAGCCCTGAACGGGGCCCTGTCCCGGGCCAAGAGGAAGGGCTCGGTCTTTGCTGTATGCGCCCTCGATGTCGACGATTTCCGGCCGATCAACGACCGTCTTGGCGCTGAAAAAGGCGACTTGATCCTGGGAGAACTCGGAAAACGGCTTCGATCCCGGATCAGGGGTAGCGATTTTGTTGCGCGCATCGGAGGGGACGAATTCGGACTCGTCATCGAGGACCTTTCCATCGAAAAAACCACCAGCCAACTTTCCCATGTCTTGAACCGGATTCACCAGGCCATCGAAACTCCCTTTCGCATCGGCAGGGACGAGGAGATCCGGATCAATATCAGCATGGGGATCGCCCTCTTTCCCTCTAACGGGGACGATTGCGACACCTTGGTCCGTCAGGCCGATGCGGCCCTTTACCAGGCAAAGTCCGCCAAGGACTCCCGGTCCCAGTGGTGGTCTTTTGGAGCCTCTCTTCCCGCCCCCTCCTCCCCCGAAACATCCTTCGACACCTATGGTTCGGACACAAAGGAGCTTCTCCGGCGCCACCAGTCCCACATCGAGTCGGTCATCGTCGAGTTCGTCGAAGCCTTCTTCGCCCAGCTCGAACAGGACCCCGAACAGAAAAAAATCCTCGACGGCCAGGATGAGGGTGAGATTCAGACTATCGCCTCCCTCCAGGCTAAACACCTTCGCTTCCTGCTTTCTCCCGAGACAACCCGGGACCAGGTCATCGAGCGTGCCAGGATGACTGGACGGGCCCATGCCCTGATCGGGGTCAACGGAGCCATGCTGACACAATCGATGGCCCTCTACCGTCGCCTCCTCTCCGATCATCTGAACCAGACCTTCCTGACTGCCCGCGACCGATACCGCCTCCTTCTCGCCAATGAGATTCGGCTTCAGGACGACCTTCAAGAGGAACTCCGTGCGGGGCTCGAAGTCTCGGGAGATTATTTCTCCCTCCTGTCGGCCCCCCTCCCTCCCCAGGGAGCTCTCTGGGCCGATGTTCGGAGGGATGAGGTGGAACTTCTCGGAAAACTCCCCTCCATCGCCTGTGTTTTCCTCATGCGCCTCAACAGCAACGGATCCTTCATCATCGAGGACAGCTCCGGACCCAAGGGTCAGGAGGGAGCCTCCATCATGCGCAATCCTCTCTTCGAAGCGGTTGTCGACCCCGATTCGCCGAGGGGACGGGGTCTCATTGCCCATGCATGGCGCAGTCTGTCTCCCCAGAAAATCTCCAATTACCAGAAGGATCCCCGGGTCCTGCACTGGCGGGAAGCTGTCCGCCCCCTCGGAATCCGTTCTGCGATCTCGATTCCGATCCGGAACCCCGATGGAACGGCCGTCGCCGTCCTCTCACTCTATGGAGCCTATCCCAACCAGTTTGACACACCCTGGAGCACCCAGTTCTCGCGGGGGCTCGCCCAGCGATGGGAAAAACTCTGGGAGCTTTGCCGGGCTCCGGCCAGTATTATTCCCGAAGACCAGGCGACTGACTACCGGAGAGAGCTCTTTTCCGGAGGACTCTCCATGTATATGCAACCGGTATTCGATCTCTCCACGGGCCGCCCTGTCAAGGTCGAAGCCCTGGCGCGGCTTGTTCGCCCCGATGGGGCGATTGTTCCTCCGGGCTACTTTCTCCCCTCTCTCGGAGACGCCGAACTTGACAGGCTTTTCCGGGCTGGACTCGATCAGGCCCTGACCTGGATCCACAAATGGGATGCGGCCGGACTTCACCTGGACATCTCCTTGAACCTGCCCCCGGGGACCCTTCGGGACCCCGACTGCCCGAAATGGGTCGAGGAAGCCCTGCGCCATCATGGAGTGCACCCGGAACGCCTGACACTTGAACTCCTCGAAAATCGGGAGATCGACCAGAGAACCCAGGATGAGGCCATCAATACACTGATCCAGCTGGGGGTCAAGCTGGCCATGGACGACCTGGGGTCGGGATTCAGCAGTCTCCAGCGTCTGGCAACCCTTCCCTTTGACAACATCAAAGTGGATCAGGGTCTTCTCAAAAGGATCTATGTCGCTCCCCTCCACACGCTCAGCATGATCGGAACAATCGTCCGGATGGGGCAGGACTTCGAGCGTGTCGTCATTGTGGAAGGGCTCGAAGATCAGGCGATGGTCGAGGCTGCGACCATTCTCGGCGCCTCCTTCGGCCAGGGGTATGCCCTGGCCCAGCCCATGCCAGCCGACCAGATCTTCGACTGGAGCCGGGGTCTCCAACACACCCTTTCCCCTGGCTCCATCACGACATTTCTCGGAGCCCTTTCCTTCCACCGATGGATGCACTCGGCAAGTTCAGGTTCGGGTTTTCCGAAGATCGAGGACTGTCCCCTGTCAGACTTTCTCTCAAAGGTCGCATCCGCCGACAAGGAAGTCTCCCTTGCCCATGCCCGATATCACAGAAACGGCCCGAACGACCTTTCAGGGCGCGACCTGACCGAATGGCTGGTCGACCGGATTCGGCTGGAGAGGACCCTGAAACCCCTTCTTTAAGTTGATGCTCCTGGACACCCGTATTTAATTAAAAGGCTTTTCAAAGCCATGTAGGGAACGGACTCATTTTCCTGAACTTTTTTCTTGACACCTTAGAAAAAGCCTTGATAAGATGGGACCCGGACGAAATGTCCGCTTACTCAGTTTATTGGGAGCCCCGTTTAGGGGCTCTTTCATTTGAACCCCAGAATTTCCGCATGTTCCCCTTCCGTTTTTTCTCATCACCAACGAAACTTGGTTCCCCCCTCCGGAGAGACAATCCATGGACATCCAGAAAACGGTGATCTTTATCGATGGCCAGAATTTCAAGAAAGACCTCCAGAAATACAGATTCAAGGCTGCCGGCCACAACCTTCCGGAGTACCGTCTCGACGAGAAGCATTTTCACTGGGAGGAATTTTTCCGCCAGGCCATTCTTTCCATTTCGGAACAGACCCGGATTCCCCACCGTCTTCTCCGGGTTTACTGGTACAACACCCAGGCCACGACGCCCCTTCACCGGTATGACCGGGCCGTCCGAGACATCGTCGACCAGTACCACGATCAGTTCCCGGATCTTCTCCCTTCCGTGGTGGAATCCCTGGCCCAACGGTGGCACCAGCACCAAAGGGACCTTTTGTCCCGGGCCAAGGAGGAAGTTTTCGACGACATCCAGAAACGGACCTCCTTCCTGGAATTCAAGTATGTGGGGCAGCTCGTCCTGCGCCCCTACAAGGTCAAGGAGATTGTCCGGGACAGGGACCGGGAGGGATCGTTTCTGTATCAGGGAACAGTGGAGGGAGAAAAAGGGGTCGATATCGGAATCACGATCGACATGATTTCAAAGATGGCCCATTATGATGCGGCAGTTCTCATCTCGGGAGACACCGACTTCGTCCCCCTGATCCAGTATCTGAAGGATGCGCTCAAGCTTGTCTACTCCCTCTCCCTTTCACGAGGAGAGCCGGGACAGATCCAGCTTTTTTCTCCCCAGATCAAGAATGCGGTGGACTACTTCCATGTGGTGCCGGAAAAGGAGATGCTCGGCCGGTATCTCGACCGGAAGTCAGGAATCCCTCCCATCATATTAAGCGAGATCGACCGGCGGCTGGAGGAACTCTCCGGAGAGAAAGAGAAGTCCTGATCTGGAAAATATCCGTTTTTCAGATGGAAGGAGGATTTTTTCTGAAAAGTTCCCGGCCATCTGTGTCCAGAACGATGGAAAGAACCTTCACCGTTCCCATGACGGAGACAAAGGGCTTTCCCGAAGAGGTCCGGCCGGCATCGACCGCCTCCGGCGTCATCCAGACGTTGACATGAACAGGAATCCCGCATCCGGAACAGGGGGCCTGGGCGATGATCCCTGAGACATCCCCCGGCGCATAGGGAAAGGAAAAGAAGATCCCACGGGGAGAGATGGAGGCCTTGAGAGGCCAATCCCTAAGAAGGACCTGGGAGTCACAGAAGGGACAGGAAAGTCGGGCGGCGACCCCGATCTGGCCTGTCGGAAAGAGCCCGTTTTGGCTTTCGCGGTCTCCGGGAAGCCTGACCGGAAGAATTCCGGTCAGAAAAAAGACGTTTCGGCCCGTATCGTAACGGACAAGGGTCGCCGAAAGGGAGACCTTGAACCGGGAGATGCTCCCGACCAGCTTCATATCCGAATCGATCCGATCCCGGAACTTCTTCCGGAACACCGAGTCCACCTTGGCCTTCTCCCGCGTCCGGAGCGGAAAGGCCAGCGAGAGCAGGTCCTTGTCGACTGGAATGGCCGGATGCTGGCTGTAAAAAAGCAGCAGCAGCGCATAGGGGGTAAGCTCCGGATCCTTCCCGATCAGTTCCGGAAGAAGCTGTTCCTCGTTTTTTTTCTGGATCAGAAGAACTTCTTTCCGGTTCTGGTAGTACCAGGTCACCGTCCCGCCCATGAGAAGAAGGAGCAGGAGGCCTGCCAGGAGTGGAAGGAGGAGCCCCCGGGTTTCCTGTCCTGCCCGGCCGTTGTGAAGCCGGATGGAGTTCGACAGGCCCTTCCGGGCTTCCTCAAGACGCCGGAGGAAGGGGTTCCCTTCGGATTCGGGCAGTGTGACGCATTCTTTCTTGGCCTGCTCCAGTTTCCTGTCGAGAATCCGCTCGTTCTGGGCCGGCGAAAGATCGTCAAAGCCTCCCACGGGAAACCGCAGAAGACGTTCCGGAGAGTCGAAGTCGGACACGACAAGCCCCAAAAGCTTCGCCACCTTGACGGCATCGGTGGGGGTGACGAGTCCCGCCGGCATCTTCTCCAAGATTCCCGGGATCCTCGAGAGACAGGTCACCACATAGCTGTGGTCACGGCTCGGAGGCTCGTGTATGGAAAGCGTTCCGCTCTCGGAAAGCCTCGAAAGATCAGCATCGTCAGGAAAGACAATGAGCCCTGTCAGGTAAAAAGGAACTTTCCTGTCTCGGAGAAAGGCGGCCAGTGGGCCGATTCGGTTCTTGATCTGGGTGATCGGGTTGGCATGGCTCGAACCGGAGACAAGAATGGTTTCCTTTCCCACCTGCCAGGCGGCATTCAGCGTTCCGGTCACCTGACCGGAGACATTTTTGCACTCCACCACAAAAAATCCGCGATCTGTCGCCAGGAATCCGTCGATCTCCTTTTGTCCCACCGGAGTGTAGATGTTCCGCTCGTAAAAATAGACGACGACCCCCGCCGCCACAAAGGGATCCACCCAGTCGGAGTGGTCCTGACCAAGGGTTCCGGCAGAAAATCCCGTGAGACAGTATTGCCGGACCTCTTCCTCGAAACGTTCGGAAGCCGGGAGCGACTTGAGCGATGCCACAAAAACTCCATTCGGAAAACAGGGTCCGGAAAAAGGCGGCAAAAAACCCGAGAAGGTCTTTTCCCCTCACAAAAATCATTCATACGAGAATATCACAATCCCCGAATCTTCGATAATTTTTCGACCGACCCCAGGGAGTCCATCCCCATGGCATTGTGCCAGTACCCGATAACCGTCCGGGGAACAAGGATGTTCGAGACCCCCTGGGAAAGCGGGATGGCAACGACCGCCTTTCTGAGCATCAGCCTCTGGGCCTCGTCATAGAGAGCCCCCTTCAAGGGCTCTTCAGTATCCTGGGCCCGGTCCAGCAACAGGTCGAAGGCCGGGTCCGACCAGCCGGTCCGGTTGTTTCCGGATCCGGTTCTCATCAGGGAGAGAAAGGTCATGGCATCGGGATAGTCCGCAATCCACCCGGACTGGTAGATCGCGGGAGTGTGGGCATCAAGCCCGGCCAGAAAGGCCTTCCATTCCATGGAGCGAAGCTTTATTGTCACCCCCAGGACCTCCCGGAAGGTCTGCTGCATGAAGGTTGCCAGGATCCGGCTCTGCGTTCCCTCCGGAAAGACGAGCGTCACCTTGGGAAATCCCTTTCCTCCGGGGTACCCGCCCAGGGCCAGTTCCTTTCTTGCTTTGGGAATATCAAGTCCGTAGGCCGCTTTTGGATCGTATCCGGACAATCCCCGGGGAATGAAGGAGGAGAGCGAGGGAAGCGCAGATAGAAAGATCCGCTCGAGCCGCTCCCGGTCGACAGACATGGCGAAGGCGCGGCGAACATGGAGATTGTCAAAAGGAGCCCGGCGAATGTTCATACTGTAGTAGATGGTGGAGAGCTGAGGAATACGATGAAGCTCAGGGCTATTTTGGTATTTTTTGATGTAGAAGGAAGGAATTCCCTCGATATCCAGCCGGTGTTGCAAAAAGAGAGTGAGCTGCGTCACTGGCTCCGGAATGACCAGGAAGGTCAGGGTCGACACAAGACGCGGATTCTCCGGGGAGGGCCGGGCTCTCCGGAGCTCAAGATAGGCGTCATGATGCCATGACACCAGTGTGAACACACCGTTTCCGACAAAGTACCGGGGATCCGTCCAGTGGGAGGGGTGGGCCTTGATGAGGTCGAGACGGACAGGATCGGTGATGGCATTAGTCAGAAGGGAGGGGAAGTTCCGCATCGGGTGGGTCAGGTCGACCTCAAGCCGGTGGGAAGAAAGCACCCGGATCCCGACCGACGACGCCGGACAGTGTCCTTCATCAAAGCATCGGGCATTGACGATATCGAAGAGATAGTAGGCATAGGGAGAAGCCGTCCGGGGGTCGAGGAGCCTCAGGAAGGAATTTCTGTAGTCTTCCGCAAGGACCGGTCGTCCATCATTCCAGGAGGCGGAGGAGCGGATATGAAAAATAAAACGGCGGCCTCCCGGATCGACCGTCCAAGAGTCGGCATCGGCCCCTTTGACATTCTGGTGGCGGTCGAAGCGGGTCAGTCCCTGCATCAGATTGGAGATGATCTCGAAAGAGTTCCCGTCGGTGGCCTTGTTCCAGTCAAGGGTGGCCGGATCGTCCGGAATTGCAAGAACCAGGTCGGAGTTTTTAAGGTTTGACACAGAGTGGAAATGAGGAGTGCACGATGCAAGAAAAATAATAACCGATATCAAAAGAGGTGGGAATCGCGTCACGCGGGACCCTTCAGCCATGGATTCGCGAATATTAAAAAAAACCCCCAGAAGGGGGATCTGGGGGAAAAGAAAAGAGGAAGAGAGAGAAGAAAGGAGTCCGGCAGCGACCGACTTTCCCACAACCTCGCGGTTGCAGTATCATGGGCCCTGGAGGGCTTAACGGCCGTGTTCGGGATGGGAACGGGT
>JAKAWK010000084.1 GCA_021827365.1 Nitrospirota bacterium | reverse complement strand
TTCGCAGAGACTCCCGTCTGCCCGGAGATCCGGTAGGCGAGCCATCGCCCGATGACCGGGTTCTGGGGAATGAGAATTTCCGGGCGAAGGGGATCCAAACGCCCCTCCCTGGCCCACCCTGTCATGCGGTCGACAAAGAGATCTGCAAGGACCTCAAGCCTCTGGCTTTCGTAAAGATAGAGCAAACCAACCTCCCGCAGGTCAGTTGAGCCCCCCTTCCCCGGCCGATTTCCTCTCGGGGGGAAGTGTCCGGAGCACGGGCAGGATCAAAGCCCTGTCACCCTCTTCCCACCGGATTTGGGATCTTTCCCGGTTTTCCATCATACCCCAACAGGAGATCTCTTTTCTCCCCGGAAACATTCCGACCCTTCCGATGGCTCCTTGAAATCACAAGAGGCCGATCCTCCGGCGGGGATCGGCCTCTTTGAAATTCCCATAAATTTCTGGACGACCTTCAGAAGCCCCGGGAATTGGTCTTCATCTTCCGGATGAGACGTCCCATCTCCAGGATCTTGGGAGCCGAAAGGTCACGGACAGTCAGGTTTGCCTCCTCGTCGCCGGCATAGGAACAGAGGGCGATGGTATAGCAGCTTGTCCCTCCCCGGATAATCTTGAGGGCGATATTGGAATAATGGCAATGAACGCCCACAAAAAGACAGACGTCGATCTTGTTATGCCAGATCGTGAGGTTTGGATGGTTGGGATTGATCTCCGACTCAGGCTCGATCTTCGGATATTTCGGACGGTAGTCGGGCATGGGAATGATTCCGATTCCATTGGACTCAGCAACCTCAAGGACAGCATCGGCGACACGACGCGACTCCTCCGTAAATTGCCAGAGAACCATCGGACCCGGGAAAAAGGTGGGAACCTTGGCGTGGGCGAGTTTCCGGGCGGCTTCCTCGAGAACCTGCGCCTCCGGGAGGATACGGCCCTCGACGGCTCCGGTTCCTTCGACCGGAAGGTCGAGGCCCATCGCAGTGGCTGCCGGCGGCAGGAGGCCGGCCGGTCCGGGAGACAATAATCCGTTTGGCATGATCATCCTTTCTTATGGACGCCCGCTTGGCGCAGGGTCCGGTGAGGGGTCTTTCAGGGGAGAGTAAACCATTCAAAGCCGGCGATGACGACGCCTAGAACCAGGATTGGCGCCTCGAGGGAAGCCATCTGGCAGCCGATATGGACGAAAGCTCCGTCTTCGCTCAACCGGCCAAAGACCAGGCCGTCCAGAGTGGAAAGAAGAAGATAGTCCCCCGCCAGGGGAGCTCTCCGGGGATCCACATGGACGAAGAATTCGGGGGGGATTTCCGATACGGGATCCTCAAGGAACTGGGGAGCCCCCCCTTCGTCGACCCAGACCGAAAAAACCTGTTCCGAAACAACGGAAGGAACAACACCCAGCTCCTTCTCCCTGTTTTTCATCCGGGCCCCTTTTTTAGACATTCAGAAAAACGAACACCACCCCAGAATCCGTCCCTAGACTTTTTTCATTTTCGTGACACAGGCCGCCAGGCGGTCCACCGTCTCGGGTGTCAGATCCCGGATCGTCAGGTGGGCCTCATCATCACCGGCGTAGGAACAGAGGGCGATTGTGAAGCAGTCCGTCCCCCCCCGGATGATCTTCAGGGCGATATTCGAGTAATGACAATGGACGCCCACAAAAAGACAGACATCGATCCGGTTGTGCCAGATCGTAAGATTGGGGTGGCTGGGATTGATTTCTTCTTCCGGATTGATTTTGGGATACTTGGGCCTGTAGTCGGCCATCGGGATGATCTTCATCGAACCGGCCTGGGCCAGCCGCAAGACGGCTCCCGCCATCCGGACCGAGTCGTGCGTCGATTTCCAGAGGACAAGGGGACCCGGGAATATGGTCGGATTTCTTGCACCGGCGATCTTCCGGGCCGCATTCTCAATGGCATTCTCTTCAAGAACGACCTGTCCCATCACAAGTCCATGGCCATGATCGGGCAACACCACACCCCCCATCGGGGCTGATGGCGTTAAAAACGAACGATCTTCAAGATCCATGCAAATATTGGCCACAACGACCCCTTTTCAAGAAAAAGACACAAGGTGAATCCTGACATTTCTCCAGGATGTTTTTTATAAAGATCGTGATGTAAATAATAACGCACATGAAAAAAGGAGTCAATCCGGTCATCCGCGGCGGGCATGAGGTTTCAAGAAGAAGGGGGAGAGGCAGGGAGGGGTCGGAAAGGGACAAAAATCGACGAATGTTCAAAAAAAAGGGGGGGGACATGCTTCCCCCCTTTCTGGGGTTTTGGGATCAGGTCGGCTTTTCGAGGTGCCCCCCGAAGGCGTGGCGCATAGCTGAGAGCACCTTGTCAGCAAAGTCGGCCTTACCCTGGGACTCGAAGCGGGAAAAGAGCGCAGTCGCGAGCACGGGGGCCGGAACACCTTCATCGATGGCCGCCGAGACCGTCCACCGTCCTTCACCCGAGTCGGAGACACGCCCGTGAAAGGTGGAAAGCTCGGGATCTCTGGCCAGCTCTGAAGCGGAAAGATCGAGAAGCCAGGAGGCCACCACGCTTCCCCGGCGCCAAAGCTCGGCAATATCTTCGAGCTTCATGTCATAGGAGTAATGGTCCGGATGCCGAAGCGGCGCCGTTTCGGCATCGATCTCGTGGGAGCTTTTTCCGATCCCGGCATTCCTTAAAATATTGAACCCCTCGGCATAGGCGGCCATCAGCCCATACTCGATGCCATTGTGCACCATCTTGACAAAATGACCCGCTCCTGCCGGCCCGCAATGGAGGTATCCCTCTTCGGCCGTTCCTCCCCGGCCGGACTTCGCGCGCTCAGGAGTGGGGGGAGCCGCCGCCCGTCCGGGGGCCAGGGCCCGGAAGACCGGGTCGAGATGTTTCACGACCTCCGTCTCTCCTCCGATCATCTGGCAATAGCCTCTTTCGAGCCCCCAGACTCCCCCGCTTGTCCCGACATCCAGATAATGGATCCCCTTGGGGGAAAGTTCCCTTGCGCGCCTAATGTCGTCATGATAATAGGAGTTCCCCCCGTCGATTAAAATGTCCCCCTTCGACAGGAGGGGAACGATCTCGGAGATCTGCGCATCGGTCGCGGCTGCCGGGATCATAAGCCAGATGATGCGGGGAGACGAAAGCTTTCCCACCAGGTCGTCAAGCGAGGTCGCAGGAATACTTCCCGTCTCCCTGCACAGAACCTCGACGCTCGCGGGTGTATGGCTGTAGGCGACAACCTCGATCCCGCTCTTCCGGAGGCGCCGAACCATGTTGCCCCCCATCCTTCCCAATCCGATCATGCCCAGACGCATGGAACACCTCCTCTAAAATGGTTCGGTCAAGTCATCCTGTTCTGCCAACCCTAGCAAATGAGTTAGAAAACAGCAACAGAGAGCGTTTTGGCCGGGGAATCCTACAGGAATTTCTGTAATCTTACATTTTAAGATCGAAAAACCTGAAAAAAATCATCTTTTCAGAGGAGGAGCTCGGGATCGTGGGAGGGAGACGCTTCCCTGCGGAAGTCTTGAAGGAGAGAGGGGCTCTCCGGGGCAGCTTCAGACCCTGACGATTTTCCGGGGAAAGGTCAGGCATACGGTCGTTCCAGCTCCAGGCTCGCTTTTGACATCGACCCGGCCCTGAAGGAGCGTGACCACATGACGAACAATCGACAGGCCGAGTCCGGTCCCCGACACACTGGAACTCCGGGAGCGGTCGACCCGATAGAAGCGTTCGAAAATCCGGGGAAGGTCCTCCCGGGGAATTCCGACCCCGTTGTCGATGACGCAGATGATCACCTTTCCCTCCTTTTGTTCCGCCGAAATCCGGATCATTCGGCCGGGAGGAGAATATTTGATGGCGTTGTCGAGAAGATTGGTCAGGACAAGGTCGGTCAGGGATTCGTCGGAAACATAGGAAAAGGGCTTGGGAAAGTCTGCCACCAGAGAAATCTCCCGCTCCCTGAGACGGGAGGAAAAAACTTCCTGCATCCGTTCCGTCTGGAATCCCAGGTCGATTTCGCAGAGATTCAGCTCGACCGTTCCAGATTCAAGTCGGGAGAGCTCGAGGAGGTCGTTCACCATTTGAGAGAGTCTGTCGGCCTGTCCCGAGATGATTCCCAGAAATTTCCTCGAGAGTTCCGGATCCGACAGGGCCCCATCTGTCAGGGCCTCGGCATAACCCCGGATGGAGGTCAGGGGGGTGCGGATTTCATGGGAGACATTGGCGACGAAGTCCTTCCGGATCCGCTCAAGGCCCCGGATTGTCGTCATGTCGTAGAAAAGGAAGATGCCATAGCTCTTGCCGGCTCCCCCCTGCGGCCCGGTCACCGTTGCCACGACATTCAGGGTCTTTTTCTTTCCCCCTTCATGGTACTCAACCTCACGCACGACCTTGGTCCGGGTCCGAAAGACCTCCTCGACCAGCTGATGGATGGCGGCGACCCGGATCACAAGTCCAAGCCGGTTTCCCACGGCCGCCTCAGAGCCGACCTCCAGGATCCGTTCGAAGGCGGAATTAACAAGAAGAATCTGGGCGTTGGACGAGGTGACCGCCACCCCCTCCACCATATGCTCCAGCATCCCCTCGAAGCGGCTCGAGACCTCCGCGAGACGCACGGAAATGTCATTTTTCTCCCGGAGAAGACGGATGAGACCGTTGAGCATGGGGTCAAAGAGGTCATCGAAGATCCCCTGGGCCTTGATGGTGAGGGGATTCTGGAGGGCGGAGGAGCTCTGTCTTGAGATCGTGAGGCGTATGGCCCAGATCCCACCCAGGAGAAGGGCCGAAAAAAGGAGCAGGAGAAGGAGACGAAGAAAGGTATGACCCGAAAGATTGTCGAATATGATGCCGCAGAGAAAGGAAAAAAATCCCGCCGCAAGAACAAAAGCCCGAAAGCTCACAGGGCCGACCTACCCCTCTTCACGGAAACGGTACCCGATCTGCTTGACCGTCTCGAGCCAGGGGGCGGTCAGGCCCATTTTTTTTCTCAGACGCCTGATATGGACATCCACAGTCCGGTCGGTCCCCTCATAGTCCCCTCCCCAAACGGCATCGAGAAGGGCGTTCCGGTCCATGACCCTCCCGGCCTGGCTCATGAGGGCAAAGAGGAGATCGAATTCCTTGGCGGTCAGGGCGGCCGGAACACCATTGAAGGAGGCTTCATGCCGGGCGGCATCGATTGAGACGGGACCGATGGAAAGACGGTCGGCCGGTGTGGCGAGCGACTCCCGTCGCCGGAGAACGGCCTTGACCCGGGCCACCAGCTCCTTCGGGTGAAAGGGCTTGACCACATAGTCGTCCGCCCCCATTTCGAGGCCGACCACCCGGTCGGTCTCCTCCCCCTTGGCGGTCACGATGACAACAGGAATGCCCGAAATCTTTGGATCCTGCTTGATCATGCGGTTCACCGAAAGACCGTCCAGGCCGGGGAGCATCAGGTCGAGAAGAACAAGATCGGGACGCATCCTCCGGGCTTGGGCAAGGCCGGCGCTCCCGTCGGAGACATGGTCGACATCGAAATGTTCTGCCTTGAGATAGTGCATGATGAGTCCCGCGATGTCAGGATCGTCCTCAATGAGCAGAATTTTCTTGGCCATGAAGCCTCCGCCTTTTTCAATTCTTCCATCCGTTTGCAGGAAAAGAATATTCCAGTCTGAAAACCAGGTCAATCAAGACAAGGCCTGAGGGAAGGTCAGGAGACGAGCCTCAAGGGGGACTCCGAGACCTTTCCATCGACAATGGTGAAACAGCGGATCACGGGGGGATCCGTGCCGAGACCGGCTATGAGGTAGTGGCAGTCGGGATAGAAAGCCAGTCTGATATCGGTCGGAGAGGGAGCCGGCTCGGAATGGGGGTGGGAATGGAAGATGGCCCAGAGGGACCACCCTTCCCTCCGGAGGCGCTTCATGGCGTCGAACTGTTCCCGGGTCTCCATCTGGTAGCGAACAGGGGAGTGAAGGGCATTGGTGACGGGAATGATGGCGACAGGCTCTCCTTTGGAATCCGCGGCCACAAGACCGCAGGCCTCTTCCGGGCGGACCGACTGGCAATGGTTCAGGAGCTCGCCGGCCAGGGCGGACGGGAGGCGGACCTCCGGCCTCAGGTGGCGGGAACCTGACATACCCACTCGGAGGAGCCGGAGACGGTCGTGATGGTCGGATGGGGACCACAGAGGGGACACTTCGGATCCTTGGGAACACGGAGCTTTCGAAATGTCATGGAAAGCGCATCGAACAGAAGGAGCTGGCCCTTCAGAAGCTCGCCGATTCCAAGAATTTTCTTGACCACCTCCGCTGCCTGGAGGGTCCCGATCGTTCCCGCGAGGACACCCAGCACTCCAGCTTCCGAACAGGAGGGAACAAGCCCCGGTGGCGGGGCCTCCGGGTAGAGGCATCGGTAGCAGGGAGCATCGGTGTATCCCTCGAGGACCGTCACCTGTCCCTCGAAGCGGAGAATGGAGCCGGAGACGAGGGTCTTGCGCAGGAAAAAGGCGGCATCGTTGACGATATAACGGGTCCCGAAGTTGTCCGATCCGTCAACGATCACGTCGTAGCCTGAGAAGAGATCCATGGCGTTTTCTGCGGTCAGCCTCTCCTGGATCGGAACGACTTTCACATCGGGGTTCATCCGTTCAAGGGTCCGGGCCCCCGACAGGACCTTCGGAATCCCGACCGTCTTCTGCGAGTGCATGATCTGCCTCTGGAGATTGGAGACATCCACAACATCCATATCCACAAGGCCGATCGTCCCGACTCCGGCAGCCGCCAGATACATGGCCACGGGACTCCCGAGGCCTCCGGCCCCGATGACCAGGACGCGGGATGAAAGAAGCTTCTCCTGTCCCCGCCCGCCGACTTCCCGCAGAATGATGTGCCGGCTATACCGTGAGATCTGGTCTTCGCGAAATGTCATCAACGCCCTCCCTACCCCTCGAGGATGCTTTTTTCGAGGGGATCCACATGAACGCCCCTGTCTCTCAGGTAAGAAACGGTCCGTTCGATATCCGCCAGCTCTCCATCCATTTCGAGTTCGACCCAACCGCTGTCAAGCGAGATGTCCGCCCTCCGGATGTTGACGATCACAGGAAACTTCCGGCAGATTTCGTAGATGATCGGCTCCCTGACGCGTTCCTCCGGAAATGTCAGGTGAAGCCTCATCTGCGTCATTTTGCGCCACCCGCGATCGCCGGGATAATGGAGACCTCGTCCCCCGGCTTGATTGTCGTATCGAGCCCGTCCCGGAAACGGATATCTTCCTCGTTGACATAGATATTGATAAAACGGCGCAACTCCCCGGTCTCGTCCGCCAGACGCTCTCCGATGCCCGGGTAGTGGCTCTCAAGGTTCTTCAGGATCTCCCGGATCGTCCCGCCCTCCTCCCGGACCTCGTTCTGGTTACCCGTGAGCTTTCGGAGGGGCGTGGGGATGCGTACGACTACGGCCATGGTTATCCTTTCTCTGCGTGGTTCAGTTGGTGGGATTGACTGTTTTCCGGAAGGAGGCCAGGGTCGGATCGATGCTGACAGGATCCGGAAGGGCTCCCGCAAGCGCCTCCATCGTCTTGAGGCCGTTCCCCGTAATGTAGGCCACGGTGAGATCCTTCCGCCCGATCCGTCCTTCCGCGCAAAGCTTCCTGAGGGAGGCGATGGTCACGCCACCTGCCGTTTCGGCAAAGACTCCCTCGGTCTCGGCCAGGATCTTCATCCCTTCCACAATTTCCGGATCGCTTGCGGCAGCGATCGCTCCCCCGGACTTGAAGACGACGTCAAGGGAGTAGAATCCGTCGGCCGGATTGCCGATGGCAAGGGACTTTGCGATCGTGTTCGGTTTGACGGGAACAAGGTGGTTTTTCCCGGAAACGAAGGCCCTGTAGACAGGAGAACAGCCCTCCGCCTGGGCCCCGTTGACCTTGAGGCGGTCATTCGGGGAGACCAGTCCAAGTTTTTCGAATTCCTGGAACCCTTTCCGGATCTTCGTCAAAAGGGAACCCGAGGCAATGGGGACCACCACCTGATCGGGAATCCGCCATCCGAGCTGTTCGGCTGTCTCGAATGCCAGGGACTTCGAACCCTCCGCATAGTAGGGCCGGATGTTGATGTTGACGAAGGCCCAGGGATACTCTCCCCCAATCTCACTGCAGAGCCGGTTCACATCATCGTAGTTTCCCCTGACGGCGACCACCGTCGGATTGTAGATGAGGTTTCCCAGAATCTTTCCGGCCTCGAGATCGTGGGGGATGAAGACGAAGCACTTCATTCCGACACTCGCTGCATGGGCCGAAACCGAGTTTGCAAGGTTTCCGGTCGAGGCGCAGGCCACCGTATCGAATCCCAGCTCCCGGGCTCGCGTCATCGCCACGGCCACGACGCGGTCCTTGAAGGAAAGGGTCGGATGGTTCACGGTGTCATTCTTCAGGTAGAGGTTGTCGAGTCCCAGAAGCTTCCCGAGACGTTTCGCATGGATGAGGGGCGTCATGCCGGCATGGAGACCGACGGTCGGTGTCCCGGTCACCGGAAGCAGTTCGTGGTAGCGCCAGAGGGACTGGGG
Source organism: Nitrospirota bacterium (assembly GCA_021827365.1). Classification (GTDB taxonomy): domain Bacteria; phylum Nitrospirota; class Leptospirillia; order Leptospirillales; family Leptospirillaceae; genus UBA4572. The sequence goes on along the minus strand of JAKAWK010000084.1, from coordinate 2,387 downwards.
TCCCTCCTCGATCGATCGTCGGCTGATTCTCCTGCCGATCGCGGCATAGTCGTAGTCGACTTCGAGGGGTCCGAAGCAGAATTCGCAGATATGAATGGCCACGGCCGGATAGAGCCGACCACATTCACGACACTTCAGTCCCTTTATCTTCGACTCCTTCGGAGAAGAGGCGGTTCCCCCTTCCGCAAGGGTCCGTTCAGATTCCTGGTGTGGTGCAGACTGGCTGTTCATAATCGATTAACTCCGTGATCGAAGGATGATCCCCGCAAACGGGGCACTTGGGGCTTCGGCGGACCGAGACCGGCCTGAATGTCGTCGTTAGGGCATCGTAGGTCAGAAGCCGGTTGGCCAGAAGATCGCCCTTTCCGAGGAGGATCTTCAGAACCTCGGTGGCCTGGAGGGTGCCGATCACGCCGGCGATCACCCCCAAGACTCCCGCCTCGGAACAGGTGGGAACCGCTCCGGCGGGCGGTGGTTCCCTGAAGAGGCACCGGTAGCAGGCCGATTCTCCAGGCAGGACGGTCAGGACCTGACCAACGAATCGCAATATTCCTCCATGGACGAGAGGTTTTCTGGTGATGACCGCCAGGTCGTTGATCAGGAACTTGGCCGGGAAGTTGTCGGTCCCGTCCAGAATGACATCATAGTCAGAGACAATGTCCCGGGCATTGGCCGCGTTAATGGCGAAGGGATAAGTCCGGACCGTGACATCCGGGTTCAGATCCTCAATTTTTTCCTTGGCTGAAAGAACCTTGGGATGATCAAGGTCATCGGTGGTGTGAATGATCTGGCGCTGGAGGTTGGAAAGGTCCACGACATCCATGTCCACGATGCCCAGTGTTCCGACTCCGGCGGCCGCCAGATAAAGCGCTGCCGGGCTGCCGAGCCCCCCGGCTCCGATGATCAGGACCCGGGACGAAAGAAGACGTTGCTGTCCCTTTCCTCCTACCTCCGGAAGGAGAATGTGGCGGGAATACCGCTCGATCCGTTCCTCGGTCAGTTCCATGAAGGCCCCCTAAAGAGAGAGATATTTTTCGATCGAAAAGTAGCGTTCATAGCTGTCACAGACCACAGTCACCACCCGGGCCCCCTCGGGGAGGGTCCGGGCCAGGGCCATGGCGCCAAAGACATTGGCCCCCGAAGATATGCCGGCCATGATCCCCTCTTCCCGGGCCAGGCGGTGTGCGGTGTCGATCGCCTGACGATCGGTCACTGTCAGAACCTTCGAGATCACCGACCTGTCGAGGATCTTTGGCACAAATCCAGCGCCGATCCCCTGGATCCGGTGGGGCCCGGGGGCCTTTCCGGACAGGACCGCTGAAGTTTCCGGTTCCAGGGCCCAGACGGGAATGGAAGGATTTTTCTCCCGAAGGAAGCGGCCGGCCCCAGAGATCGTTCCGCCCGTGCCGACACCGGCCACAAAGCCGTCAGGAAGGCCCCCGAGTGCGTCGACAATCTCCGGCCCTGTCGTCCGGTAATGGGACTCGGCATTGGCCGGATTTTCAAACTGGCGGGGCATGAAGGCTCCAGGTTCTTCCTTCATGATTTCTTCGGCCCGGTTGATGGCCGCCTGCATTCCTCCGGCTGAGGGTGTCAGTTCGACCGTTGCTCCAAGGGCCCGGAGGTGAGAGACTCGCTCCTGGCTCATTCCCTCGGGCATGACGATCGTGACGGGATGCCGGTAAAGGACTGCGATCTGGGCCAGCCCTATTCCCATATTACCACTTGTTGCCTCGACAATGCGGGCCCCAGGCGGAAGAAGACCCCGGGTCCGGGCATCATCGATCATGAAAAGGGCCGGCCGGTCCTTGATGCTTCCGCCAAGACTCCGCGATTCGAGCTTGACCAGAATTGTCCGGCCAAGATCAAAGCTGATCCTTGAGAGAGGCACAAGCGGCGTTCGCCCGATAAGGTCAAGAAGGGGAGAGGCCGAAGCCCCTCCCTTGTCTTTAAATGTCACGCAGACTGTTCCTTGGAGAAGAGGGTGACCCGACCAAAGGTCAGGCGCCTCCCCCTCCCATGAAAAAGAGGATTTCCAGTTCATCCCCCTCCGACAGGAGCGTCCCGTCGAGATCGGATTTTTCCAGAATTTTCCCGTTATGTTCGACCGACACAAGGGCCGGATCAAGCTCCTTGGCCTCGAGGACAGAGCCGACGGTGCTCTTGTCGGCTACTGTTTCGGCCTTTCCATTGACTCTGATCTCCATGCTGACTCCTAGGTTCCCTGCTCCCATGACGCCAGGTATCGCTCCTGTTCGGGCGTCAGGATATCGATTCCGATCCCGAGAGCTGCCAGCTTCCTCCGGGCGATCTCCCGGTCGACATCCTTGGGAATGGTCAAAACATCCTTGGGAAGGGTCCTGGCGTGCTTGACGATGTATTCCGCT
>JAKAWK010000083.1 GCA_021827365.1 Nitrospirota bacterium | reverse complement strand
TTCCCCGTTATGTTCACGTCACACTGGGACTTCCCTGGTTTGCCTACCTGTTCTTTCTCTTGGGAGTCCTTGTGCCCGTTTTTCTGTATCTCGGAATTTCCTGGTATTTCAAACGGGAACTGGAGAAGCCTGGGCACGGCAAGGGATCGCGGGACGAAGACGCGGAGGAATAGGAACTCCGGGGCCCTGAACATATTTGAAGGAACGGGAGCCCTAATTCATGGAACAGACGCAACCTCTCATACCGATGCCGAAAATTGGCACGCAGCCGATAAAGACCCGGAAAATCCGCATTACCCATGTCCGTTACGCCGTTCAGACAGCCGTCATCGTCCTGCTTGTCCTATTGCCCTTTACGGGAGTCTTTCACGTAGACCTTTCAACCGGACGATTTGTTGTCTTCGGGTACCAGGTCTGGTGGAGCGATTTTTTTCTGATACTTCCTTTCTGGCTTTTTGTTATCGCCGCCATGACAGCTGTCTATGCTGTACTCGGGATGGTTTACTGCGGATGGGCCTGTATCCAGAACACCTTTTCTGAGTGGACCAACAGCCTTGCCCGATTCGCCTTTGGTTCGGCTCAGCTTGGCCCGGGGATCGGAGAGGTCTCCCTGTCGGCTCCTCGCCCCAAAAAAATTTCGGTTCTCAAAAAAGGACTCCAGTGGTCGCTTTTCCTGGGGGGCATCACTCTGTTTTCCCTGTTGGTGTCGATCATTATCACGGCCTATGTGATTCCTCCACGGATCCTTTTCAGCGATCTTGTCTCGGGACGGAACCATACCGTCTACTGGCTGGTCTTCGGGATCGGGGGGGTGATGTTCCTGAACCTTCTCCTGGTTCGGCACTACTGGTGCAAATGGGTCTGTCCCTATCCCCTTTGGCAGCATATGTTCAAGACGGACGATACGCTCAAGGTGGCCTTTGACCACCGGCGGCGAAATGAATGCACAGGATGCAACCTGTGTGTCAAATCCTGTTTCATCGATATTGATCCAAGGGATACGAAAAATTATTCACGATGCATCAATTGCGGTGAGTGTGTGGTGGCCTGTGAAGACTACTCTGCGAAACGGGGCCTTCCGTCTCTTCTGACATTTCACAAGAACGGGGTCTATATCGATTCGGCAGGCGTCATGAAGGGGCGGAAAATCTCCCCTGGAACAGCCCGGTTTCTCGTGGCTGGAATCGGGAGCCTTTTTCCGCTTGGCCTTTTTATTTACGGAATCGTGACCTATTCGCCCTACCATGTCACGGTCAGTCAGGTTCCGGGACGTCTTGACCAGTTCGAGGTTGGGCTTTACAACAAGACCCCGCGGACGGAAGAGTTTGCGATCGGGGAATCGGGGCTGCCCTCCGACCGGGTCACCTTCGAGACGACACGCGTCGCAATCCCGCCGGGTTCGCACCGAAAGATCTACTTTACAGTGAATTCAGGCCAGGACCTTAGTCCTGGTCTGCACAACTTTACGGTCACGGTCAATTCAAAAACCCCAAAGCCGGGAGAGTTCAGCCAGGTTGCCACGGTCTATGTCGTGGGCGGGAAATCCTAGGGGCGACCGTCTAAGGAGTCCAGGGGGCCCGGAGCGCTTCGGCAAGTTCTTCCGGTGGGAAGGCCGGGAGGGTTTTCTGGATTCCCGAGCCAAGGTGCTTGAGCGTGATGGTTCCGGCTGACAGTTCGTCCCCACCCAGAAGTCCGATAAAGAGGGCTCCTTCCCGCTCTGCCTGGAGAAAGGCCTTCTTGATCCTGGCTTGCCCAAATATCCCGACGGCAGAAATCCCCTGATTTCTGAGGGCTGCGAGAATCCTGTGAGCATAGGGTCTCGCCGTCTCCTCCAGCGGATGAATAGCAAGGTGGACAGCTGGCCGTGTCGCCTGAGGAAGTGTTCCTGCGAGTTCCCTGAGCAGGAGGAGTCTTTCCAGGCCAATGGCAAGTCCCACCCCTGGAACGTCAGCCCCTCCCAGGTGACGGACCAGGCCGTTGTACCGGCCTCCCGCCGCCCATGTCGATTGGGCTCCCAGGGCATCCGACACCCATTCGAAGGCCGTTTCTGTATAATAATCCAGCCCTCTGACAAGCCTGTGGGTTACTGTGAAGGACAGACTTTCTCCTTCAAGGCCCCGGCAGACCTGTTCAAAATGGTTCCGGGATGCCGGACAGAGGAACTCGACAAGGTGGGGCGCAGCTTCGAGAACTGGCTGGCAGGAAGGAACCTTGCAATCGAGAACCCGGAGTGGATTCGTCTCCGTGCGTCTTTGGCATGTTTCGCAGAGAAGATCCCGGTTTTTTACGAGATAATTGACCAGAATCTCTCGATAGGCTGGTCGGCAATTTGGACATCCCATGCTGTTGATAAGAAGACGGGAGGCCGGAACGTTCATTGCCTGGGCATGACGACTGACTGTGGCAATCAGGTCCACATCGTCATCCGGATCCGAGGATCCGAGAAGCTCTGCACCGGCCTGGTGAAACTGGCGAAGCCGCCCGGCCTGAGGACGTTCGTGCCGGAACATCGGTCCCTGGTAGTAAAGCCGCTCCACCCGTCCGGGTTCTGCCAGATGGTGTTCGATGGCAGCCCGGATGAGAGAGGCCGTTCCCTCCGGTCTGAGGGCCAAGGATTCTCCGCCCTTTCCGGAAAACAGGTACATTTCTTTTTCCACAATATCGGTCGATTCCCCGATCGAACGTGAAAAAAGATCCGCCGACTCGAAGACGGGGAGTCGGACCTCCCTGAAGCCGGACCGGCCAAAGACCTCCCGAATCTCGTCCTCAAGGCGGCGAAATGTTTCCGAATCAGGGGGAAGGAGATCCTTGACCCCACGGGGTGCCTGGTACTTCATTCATGTCCGATCGTAAGAAGGTCTATGGGGGAAATGCCGGGCATATTTTCCGTTTTCTAAAATGAAAAAGTCAGAAGATCATTCTAGCAGAGGCCGATGGCAAACAAAAAGAGTCGAAAGGTCGACATTATCGGAGAACTCTCCCGGGGATTCACCCAAAGAACCGTTCCGGAGGGGTACATGGACGACCCTGTGGCCCGGAGGGCCTATGGCGACTATTTCGGGGAGGTGGGCTTCGAAAAGGGTGCGGCGCTCTCCCGGGAGATCCGGAACAGGAGACCTCCCGGTTTTTCCGGGAGAGGACGCCTTTCCATGGTGGATCTCGGCACCGGGACGGGGGAATTTGTCCGGGGCCTCTCGGAGGGCCTCCTTCCGGACATTCCGGATGGAATCGACCTCCTGTGTGTCGACCGGTCGCTGTCGGCCCTTCAGGAGTTTTCCGGTCAATGGGCACGGCCTGAAGGAATTTCGCTCCGACTTGTCCCGGCACTCCTTCCGGAGGCATCGGACCTGCTCAGGATCGCCGGACCCGTGGACGTTCTTTCCATGGCGAATCTTCTGGCTGAAAACGAGGACCGTCTCTCCGGTTTTCTCGAGCTCCTGAAAGGCTTTCTGGAGCGACTTTCACCCGGTGGGCTGATGATCCTGGTCGAGCCGGCGGACCGCCGCTCCTCCCGGAGCCTTCTTGGTCTTGGAGACCGTCTTCTTGACCTTTTTCCGGATCTTCGCATCCTGGCTCCCTGTCCAAACGACCGGAGAGGGCCCTGTCCCTCGCTCGCTTCCCCCGACGGCTGGTGTCACGAAGACCGTCCCGCCGCTTTTTCCCGCTCTCTGACACAGACAGCCTCCTCCCTTGGGCATATCAAGGATTCACTGAAAATGACCTATCTCATCCTCTCCCGGGGAGAGAAAGGGGTGGGTGAAAGCGAGGAGTGCGCCCTCCGCCTGGTCTCCCCCCTGCACAAGGAAAAAGGGATGTCCTGGGGGGTATTCTGCGGCGGGACAACCCTTTTTCGACTGCGCCTTAAAAACCGGAATCGAAATGAGGTAACGAGAGCCTTTGTCCATCTGAGACGCGGGGAGACGATCCGGAATCCAGGCCTTTTTTCTTCGGAAGATGAGGCAACGGAGGGGGCTTTTTCCGATTGGCCCTCCGAAATCCCCCTCACCGGACTCTTCCGGCCGGACGGGACTCCCTTTGACATTTCCGGGAAGGAAGATTAGTGGAAATCTGGCCGGTCATGGCCCCTCACAGTCCGGATCTGCTTTCCTCCTGGAAAGGGGGAGACGAGAGGGAAATGCTTTGGAAGTTTGTCGGGCTTCGCCAAGAGATTTTCGCCCGCTCGTCCGACCCTTTCACCGCAGTGATCGCCTATACCCCCGGGTGGCAAACCAGAAATATCACCCTTGTCGATCCGGCTCCCGAACATTGTTCCTCCCGGGATTTCTCAGGATTTGGCCATCACTATCAGTATGATCCTCCGGGCGATTCCCTTTTGGCCCGACGATTAATCTCCTCGGCGAGAGGGTTCGGGATGGCTGTGGCGGAGGGAATCCATGGTGTTGACCATTCCATTTCCGTTCCCCTGTTTTTCCTTCTTCCCGAAGGAACCACCCCAGTTATTCCGGTCTCCCAGAATCTTTCGGGAGTGAGGCAGGCCTTTCTTCTGGGAGAATCTCTCAGAAAGCTCGATCTCCCCGGAAGAAGCCGGATTCTGCTGCTTCTCTCCGGAGTCTGGTCCCAGAATCCGAAGGAAATGGCCCGGGGCCAGGAGGACCCTCTTGTCTGGTTCTGGGCAGAGAAAATCCGGAAAAACATCCTGGGCCGGACCAATCCGGACTGGGGATTCCTTCCGGGTCTGACCCGGGAGGTTCTTGACAGGCTCGATCCACCGGGGAGGCTTCGTGAACTGCATCTCCTGAAGGGTCTTGATGTCAGGAATGGACGGTTGTGGGCCCTTGAGCGGATTGCAGGGCTTGTCCAGGTTCTGGCAGCCTTTGACCCTATTGTCCTTTGAACAGGAAGAGGACCGGGCTTCAATTCGTCACCTGAGTTTCAGAGGAAGACTCCCTGAGGGGGAGAGCAAGGGTCTTAAGGGACCATCGGGGAAAAGAGAGGCTTTCCAGAGACAGAGGTGAATGGAAAAGAGGAGTTTCATGTGGACCAACCAAGGCATTCTACCTTAATTTTCTCCTGCAAGGCCTGATTTTCCCCCTAATGGACTCTCGCTTTTCCAAGCCTTTGTCACAGGAGAGGCTTCCTCCAGGGACCGGTCTTGGAGAGTCCCCCAAATCCCCTCCTTCAAAAGTTCAATTTTTTGATTGGTGTTCAGCTTTAAAAAAAAGACCCGATAAGAGTATCATGGTCAGCGATCAAGGCTTGACCGGGGCAGACGGAGCGAGAAAGGGTGAGGAGAACAGAAATGGGTTTGTTCAGCAGGACGGTCCATCGAGAAGAAAGGGGAGAGGAGGGATCCTTGGGAAAAGGGGGAGAGCAGGCCTTTCTCGAGGATTCCAGAATTCTCAGAAATCTTCTCGATTCCCTGCCGGATCTGGGAATTGCCATCGCCTCTCCGGAGGTGGGTGGGCGCTCTGGAAACCGCATCCTCTATATGAACCAGGCGATGGAGAGGATCGTTTCCTCCAGGGAACCGGAACGTATCCGGAAAATTATCGAGGAATTGCGTCCGGGAGGGGCCAACAAGGATCAGGTGATGGAAATTGGAGGAAAATCCCTTCTCTCGACAACCGAGTCCCTGGTTGATCCCGCGACAAACCGGACTCTGGGATACATGACGCTCTTTCGGGATGTGACCAGTGACCGGCTTTTTGAGCAATCGGTCCAATCCCAGGGTCGTTCTTCAGAATCTCTCTTATCCTCGATGGGGGAGGTCGATGCAGGGATCCGTGAGATCTTGGCCACGACCGGAAAAGTGGCCTCCGAATCCCAGAAAACCCGGACGGAAGGGGAGGCAGGACGAAAAACGCTTGAGGACCTCCTGTCTCAGGTCCGGGAGGCGGGGGAAGCGATGCAGACTCTCGTGGAGGTGGTGAACGGCCTCAATGTCCGAAGCCAGGAGGTCGGGAAGGTCGTGGAGGTGATCGATGATATCGCGAGCCAGACCAATCTCCTGGCGTTAAACGCGGCAATCGAAGCCGCCCGGGCCGGAGAGCAGGGGCGGGGATTCGCGGTGGTGGCCGACGAGGTGAGAAAGCTTGCGGAGCGGACCATTCGGGCGACCAAGGAAATCGGCACAACCATCCGGGAAACCCAGGGAGAGACCACTCGGACGGTGACCCTGATTCACGGGACTCTCGGAAAGGTGGAGGAAAGCCAGCGGAAGGCAGAGGGGGTGGGAAAGGTCTTCGCCTCGATCGTCGACCATGCGACAGTTCTCTCCGAGACCCTGAAGGACATTGTGGGGGTAACGGAAAAACAGTCGACCAAGGTCTCGGCAGTCCGCAAGCAGCTTGAATCCCTAGTCTCCGATCTCATGGACCATCTGAGGAAGCTCCGAAAAGGTCAGTGATGCCGTTTTACGGAATCTGTCCCTGAAAAGGTCAGGTTTGCCATCATGAAGGAGAGGGTTTATGGCATCCGAAATTGTCTATGACTCCCCGAACCACAAATTTGTCTGGCTCGGGCGCGATGAGACGGGACTTGAGGAAGGGGTCCAGACGAACCAATACCTGATCGTCAACAACGGGCGGGGAACCCTTCTCGATCCCGGAGGGTTCGGGGTCTTTTCCCGAGTCGTCGTCAACATGAGTGAATTCGTGGATCCGGAGAAGGTCGATCACATCTTTCTCTGTCACCAGGATCCCGATGTGGGAGGAGGCTTGGCCTCCTGGATGGACATGACGCCGGCCCGGGTCCATGTCTCGGCTCTCTGGATCCGATTTCTCCTACACTACGGTGTTACGGCCCTGGACCGGATCGAGGGGATCCCGGACAACGGGGGGTCCCTGACCCTTGCCTCCGGGAACCGACTCGAATTCATCCCGGCTCATTTCCTTCACTCACCCGGGAACTTTCACGTCTTCGACCACGCGTCGGGCATCCTTTTCACCGGAGATTTGGGGGCGGCCATCTATCCGAAGGGGGAGACCCCTCTCTATGTGGAGGACTTCGAGGACCATGTCCGGCATATGGAGGGCTTCCATGTGCGCTACGTGGCCACATCCCAGGCGATCGAATACTGGCTGTCGAAGATCCGGCCCCTGCCTGTCCGGATGATCTGTCCCCAGCACGGGTCCATCTTTCGCGAAAAGGAGGCCAAAAAGTTTCTGGACTGGATCGCGAAGGCGCGGGTCGGATTCGATGCGAACATCTTCACGTGAGCCGACCGTCCGGAATGGGGGGGCTGCGGGATGACCGAGGGGGGGAACATGGGTGACGGAATGTGCGAAAGGGAGCGTCTCGCGCTGGGGGAGCTTCAGGCCGACCTGGTCTTTGTGAGAAACTACATCGTCCAGCTCGAGGAGATCAACCGGATGCACGACCGGGATATCGGCTCCATGACCGATATCCTCCGGATCCGGATGGAGCGGATCGATGTGGCGACCATGATCCGGAAGGGGCAGGAATCGATCGCGAATCTCGAACGGTTTCAGACGGTCCTCGAGCGAATTTCTTCGATCGGCCTGGAGATCCGGGAGATCTCGACCCAGGTGAACCTTCTCTCGATCAACGCGGCCATCGAGGCGGCCCACGCAAAGGAAGCCGGCCGCGGCTTTGCCGTGGTGGCGGAGGAGATCAAGAAGCTTTCCGACCGGACCCGTAAATCGGTCGAGGAGATCTCGAAGACGGTCTCGTCGATCGCCTCCGAGCTCGGGGCGATGCGGGAAAGCATCGAGGATGTCCAGCGGCGGATCGGAGAGATGCAGGACTTTTCCGAAAAGATCGAACAGAGTGTGGCCCACATGAAGGATGTCGCCTCGGGGAACCTCCTGAAAAAGTTTCTGGGAATCGTCGTCGGACGTTCCGACCGGATGACTCAGCGGATTAGGGGCGTTTTTTCGAAGGCATAGCGGCTGGGAACGTGGCTTTATGGCCAATGCGAACAAAGTCAGGAGACAGGCACGATGAGCGGAAAAACAGAGATCGAGAATCTTGTCCTCCAGGTCGGAACAAACCAGATGGAGCTCGTGGACTTCCGTATTTTTCAGGTGGACAAGAACAATCCCGACAAGGTGATGGAGGGGATCTACGGAGTCAATGTCGCCAAAGTGATCGAGATCATCAAGCTGCCAGAAATCACTCCGGTTCCCAACGCCAATCCCTTTCAGGACGGTGTCATCAATCTCCGGGGCATCGTTATTCCCATCATCAACCTCGCCCGGTGGATGCGGGTGATTGAGCCTCCCGGCATCACCTCCTCCCAGGTGATCGTCACCGAGTTTTCAAATATCCGCCTGGGATTTCTCGTCCATCAGAGCGTCCAGATCCGAAGAGTCTCCTGGAAGAGCATCGTGCCCATCAACCTTCCGTCATCCGCCTCGAACAAAGATTCGAGTGTGGTCGGAACGATCAAGCTGACCGAAGGACCCGATACCGGCCGTGTCCTTCTCATCCTCGATTTCGAAAGCATTGTCGAGGAAATGGGATTGTATTCCCGGCAGGAACACGATATCGAATCCCTCCCGAAACAGGAGTCGAACGGGAAGACCGTTTTGGTAGTCGATGACAGCGGAGTCGCGCGCAACATGCTTTCAAAGGCACTTGACAAAGATGGCTACAAGGTGGCACTGGCCAGAAACGGGGAGGAGGGACTGTCTCTCATGGGACAAATCTGGAGAAAGGATCCGGAGAACCTCGTGGCCATCATCTCCGATGTGGAGATGCCTGTGATGGACGGCTACTCCTTCGTGAAGAAAATCAAGGAGAATCCGGATTGGAAAAATATTCCGGTCATCATGAACTCTTCCATGAGCGGAACAGAAAACATGCGCAAGGGGCGGGAGCTGGGAATCGACGAGTATGTGGTGAAGTTCGAGCCACAGAAGTTCCTGGATGCGCTCAATTCTGCCCTGGCCCGCCACCGGGAGATCAGGGAGGCGACCAAGGGGTAGCAGAAGAGGAGGAGGGTTCCATTTTCAGAACTTGGGAAAGTAGAAAAATGATTCCCCGTACATAAGGATCAGAGCAAAAATCCACGGAAGCTGGGGGGCAAGCCTCCAAAGGAGCCCCTGGTCCTGTCCCGGCACGGGATCGGGGCGCGCCTCCGAAAGAAGTGCCCCAAAGCCCACCGCAACGGCAAGGCTTCCCGTGATGGCGAACCAGGAAATCATCTCAATCCCGCCGATATTGTGTCTTGACCCATAGAGATTTAGGGTCATTCCTCCCTGGATCAGAAGAAACTCCACTCCAAGATAAAGGACCAGTTTCATGAGAAAGGATTGGTTCTGATTCATGAAACGGTCTCCCGATGGAGGGTTTTTAGTGTGTCCGGATCCCGATCCCGCGCCAGCTGCCCGCATGCCGCCAGCACGTCCGGCCCCATGGACTTCCGAACCGTCGCCGTAATATGAAATCCCGAAAGAATGTCGGCAAAGCTTTTGATCCGTTCCTCATCCGGCCGCTCGAAGGGGGAGCCCGGAAAGGGGTTGAAGGCAATGAGGTTGACCTTCGAACGAAAGGGAGCTAGGAGACGGCCGAGGGCCCGGGCCTGTTCCGGAGCATCGTTCTTTCCCCTTAGAAGGACATATTCGAATGTCACCCGTTCGCGGTTCCGGAGGGGGAAGCGGCGGCAGGCATCAAGGATTTCGGCGATGGAATAGATCCGGCCGACAGGCATGATCTCCCGCCGTAAAATATCATCGGGAGCACAAAGGCTGACGGCCAGCTGAATGCCCAGGTTGGCCTCTCCCAGAAGAGCCATTTTGGGGACAAGACCCGAGGTCGATACGGTGATTCTCCGCGGCGAAAGGCCGATTCCATCGGGGTGGGTCAAACTCCGTATGGCCGGGACCAGGGCGTCGAGATTCGCCAGGGGCTCCCCCATTCCCATAAAGACAATATGGTCGATCAGTGGCCCTTCTTTCGTTTCTCCCGGGGTGGCCGAAAGATACCGCATCGCCTGGACCCATTGTCCAAGGATCTCGGATGTCGTGAGATTCCGGATCAACCCCATGGCGGCTGTCCTGCAGAACCGGCATCCGATCCCGCAGCCGGCCTGGGTGGAAAGGCAGAGGGTCATACGATCCTTCCGGGGGATCAGGACCGACTCGATAACCGGCCCGTCAGAAAGGCGCAGGGCGATCTTTCGCGTTCCGTCAGCGGATTGGTGGACGGATTCGAGTGCGGGAATGGCGAGGGAGAGGTCGTTTTCCAGGAGGGCTCGGGTGGAGGAGGGAATGTTGGTCATGGCCGCAGGGTCGGTGACCAAGCGTTTGAAGAGCCAGTGGGCCACCTGGCGTCCGCGATAGGCGGCCTCTCCTTTTTCCTGGAAGGTCTCTCCCCAGAGGACTGCGGGACGATCAAGAAGGTTCACGGGACGGACTCCGGGTCGTTAGGGGGGGCTGTGGCCGCAATCCAGCGGGGAGCGATCCACCGCATGACGAGGAAGGTCGAGATGAGACCGATCGCGGCCCCTCCCAGGACATCCAGAGGAAAGTGCGCCCCCACATAGATCCGGGAGATCCCGGTCAGCGTGGCCAGGGAGTAAAGCGGAAGGAAAAGCGGCGGATAGAGGCTGGCAAAGAGGGACGCGGTGGAGAAGGCGGTAAAGGTGTGCCCTGAAGGAAAGGAATTGGCATAAAGAGAAGGACCCAGGACATGGACGAAAACGGCATGGGAGGCGATGGAGGGATGGAGGGCCGCCAATGGGCGGTCCCGGTGGATCATATGCTTGAGGGTCGTTCCGATGATGAAGGAGAGGAAGGAGGTTGAGGCCCAGAGGACGAAATCCCGACGGAAGTTCTTCCTCGCAAAGAGGGCCATGAGCGCAAGCCCTAGTGGAAAAAGATAAAAACCGTTTCCGAGTGCGGTGGCCGCCTCCATGACCGGATCGAGCCAGGATCGGTCCAGCGTATTGTTGATCCAGAGAAAGAGACTTTGATCGTCATGGATGAAAATGTTCATCATTCCTTTCAGGGAGGCTAGTCTGAGCGGTCCCGGTCCAGCAGGGCCTTGAGCCGTTCCTGGACGGCCGGCTTGGACCAGTCGGAGGGGTAGGAGATGCGAA
>JAKAWK010000001.1 GCA_021827365.1 Nitrospirota bacterium | reverse complement strand
TCCATGGGAGTTGCATTAGGGTTGCATCGGGGTTCCATCGGGGTTGAACCTCAGTTCAACCCCTCACAGTCCCCCCACCAGGGTATCGGGTATGATTTTAACGGAGGTCTCGAAGGAGGATCCGGATGGCGTCATCGGAAGGGAGGGCAAGAGAACATCCTCCTTTTCCGTCTGTATGTGATCCAAAAAGAATGGTCCCGTTTAAGAGTAGGGTGGGGGAGGTGTAATACCTGAAAGGATGTTCGGCCGGAAGGAGGGTCTGATCGATCCGATCGAATGATATTCCCATTTCCTCAAGAAGTGCGACGATACGGGGCGTCGTAGGGCAACCTTCAAAGGTAATCAGGGTCAACATTTGGGTCAGATAGACACATATTCAACGCGGTTGCATAACAAGGGAGAGTCGATAATTTCAAGCATACATTAATTTTCCCCGTGGTTCTGGAATTGGACGGCCAAGTTCGCGGGCTGTTTCAATCCATTCTCGAATAACATCCTCGGCAGCCTTCACCGCATCAGCATAGGTTTGACCGTCCGCCATACATCCAGGCAGTTCAGGGACTTCCACAATATAGGATTTGTCTTCTTCACTCCAATAGATGATGAGTTCATAACGAATTGGCATCTTTTTCTCCTGATATCTTGTATCGGACAATGACATTACGGACTTGTTTGACTTGGTATGGCTTTGCCATCCCTCTTTTCGGTTGAAGATTGAGAATTTCGGAAACTCCGTCTTTCGTGAAGATGTGATGATCTCCCCGTATTCGCCTATCAAAGCCTAAAGATAACAGAAATCGGCACAGTTCGTCGAAATGAATATTCGCGTCGGAATCTCCCGAAAGAATCTTTTCCCGAAATTTTCCGAATCCGCTCACTTCAACAACTCCGCAAGATCTTCCGCTTTCAGGTGAGTATACCTTTTCAACATCTGCAAAGTCTTATGGCCGGTGATCGCCGCCACTTGCATGGGATTCAGCCCTTTTTCAAAAAGCCGGCTTGTGGCCTCGTGCCGGAGATCATGGAAGGTCAGATCCACCAGAAAGGCCGGATCCGGCTTCGTCCCTTTCTCCTCGCTTTCCTTCTCGTAGGCCGCCCTGGCCCGGAAAACTGCCCGACGCCAGGCAACGGAAATCGCATGGGGAGTGATCCCCCAGACTTTCCCGTCGATCCGCCGGGGGATCCGCTCCAGGATCCGGACAGCTTCCGAGGAAAGAGGAGTAACCCTCGTATCTCCATTCTTTGTGTCCACAAGTGTAATAGTGCGCTTTTTGAGGTCAACCAAATCCCAGATCATATCCGCGATTTCTTCCTGACGCGCTGCAGTTTCGACAGCGAACCGGGCAAGGTCCGGGAGGGTTGGCGATTCCGTCGCGGAAAGGATTCGGTCCAACTCTTCTGGCTTAAGCCGCCGGTGACGCCCCTCCGGAGCCTTGGGTTTTCGGACCTGTTGGACGGGGTTCACAAGACCGCCCATGCTCCATTCCTTGACCGCGATCGTGAACAGATGGGATAGAAGGGCGAGCTCGAGGCGGACGGTGTTGGGCCCGACTTCCGTGAGCCTAGAATCCCTATAGGCCGCGATATCCTTCCCCTGGATCGCCGCAAGAGACTTGTTTGCAAGGGCCGAATTCTTCCAGATCCGGATCCGGGACCGCTCCTGGATGGCTCCCTTTTTCCCGGACACAATTTCCCGCTCGTACCTGTCCAGGGCCTCGGAAAGCGGGGTGTTCTCCGCTTCCTTCATGGATATGAACACTCCCCGTACAATCTCAGACTCGACGGTGGCCGCCCAGGCCTCCGCCTCGGCCTTTGTGTCGAAAGTCCGGGATTGTCTGGGAAATCCTCGTTTTGTGATGATCGCCCGCCAGTTGCCTGAACGTTTTTGAAAGGTCGCCATTTTTTGGGACTCCGGAGGAGATTTTAAAAGTCATTACACCAAAATTACACCAAATTCATTTTTTAATCATAGGGAATTTTTCGGAGAACGGCAAGAATAAAGGATGATTAAAAATAGAAATTCAGAAAATTTTCGGATTCCGGTTCCGAGTGTCGGGAGTTCAAATCTCTCCAGGCGCGCCATTTTTTCGATCAATCCTGAAAAATTCTACCTTGAAAATTGATCATATAATTCTTCCCAAAACCAGGAAGTGTGATAAGGTTACATTACACTATTTCCATAAGGGAGGATTAATGCTTTGTAAACGTGTCTGCCGCTTCCACGATATTTCAAGCCCAAAGGGGCCATCAAAGAGATCAAGGGTCAAAAACCTTGAATGAGCTTGTCTCATTTTATAGGGTTCCTCCAGCAGGACGTCCAAAGGATATAGCGAGCGTCTGATTCCACCACTCCAGAATGATTCCAAATTGCAATCAAGATGTCACTAACATATACTCTCGTCATGGAGGTGCGCCATGGCGAGAAAAGCAACCTTTTCCAACGAAGAGATTGTTCGGGCCAACGAACTCCGAAACAGCGCGAAAACCGTGGAAGAGATGCAACGGGCTCTCTCCGTACTCCTGATGGCGGAAGGCCACATGGAAGCAGAGAAGGCTTCCTCTCTTTTGGGAATCAGCACCCGGACTCTTTTCCGGTACCGAGAAAGTTTTCGCGATCAAGATCGGCCCTCCCGCTCGACCTGGGGTGGCCGTCGGCATTGTCTCATGAGCCCGGAAGAAGAACGGGCCTTTCTGGCTCCCTGGCTTCAACAGGCCAAAGAGGGAGGGGTGCTCACGGTTCCTCCGCTTCATGCCGCCCTCGAGGAGACGCTGGGCCGGAAGATTCCTCTCTCGACTACATACCGGCTTCTCTCCCGGCATGGATGGCGGAAGGTCAGTCCGGACACCAAGCATCCCAAGAGTCGACCGGAGGACCAGGAGGAGTTTAAAAAAAACTCCCTGAAACTCTGGCGGCCACCGTCCTGACAAGACCGGAGAACTGTTGTCAATGGGAGTAAAAATTCCCCCCTTTTGGGGAAACGAAATTTCCCCCCCCTGGTGGTTAAGCGACCTCGGTTGTCGACTCCTCCCGGGTGCGTGACAAAAGTCCCGCCTTTTTCTTTTCCTTCAGTCGGTAACTCTCTCCCTTGATGTTGATCGTAGTCGCATGGTGCAACACCCGGTCCAGGATCGCGCTGGCGATGACCGGATCTCCGAAAATATCCCCCCAATTGCCATAGGTCTGATTCGAGGTCAGGATCATAGAGCCTCGCTCGTAGCGCCGGGAGATGAGCTGGAAGAATAAGTTGGCTCCCAGGCGATCAATGGGGATGTACCCGATCTCATCGATGATCAGCAGCTTGACCTGGGAGAGGGCCTTGAGCTTTTCCTCAAGCCGCCCCTCCTGATGGGCTTTTCCGAGGCTGGCCATCAAGGACTGGGCCCCCACAAAGAGGGTGCGAAAGCCTTTCCGGATGGCCTCGACTCCCAAGGCAACCGAGAGATGGGTCTTCCCCACTCCCGGAGGCCCTAAAAAGACCACATTGTCCCCATTGGCGACCCACCGGCAGGTCGCGAGCTCCCGGATCCGTTTGGGATCAAGCGACGGCTGGGACTCAAAGTCGAAGCCCTCCAGGGTTTTCACAAAGGGGAACCGGGCCATCCGCACCCCCATCTCGGTCCGCTTTCCCAGCTTCTCCGAGAGTTCTTCGGCCACGACCCGCTCCAGAAACTCCCGAGGGGTCCAGTTCTGTTTGGCCGCCGTTTCCAGCCACCCTTCGAGCCGTTCGGCCAGGATCGGAAGCTTCAGCTTCTTCAGGGACTCTTCAAGGCTCTCCATCAGGCCACCTCCGTCGTCATGAGGGCCTCATAGGCCTCGAGATTACGGACCTCCACCTCTTCGTCTCTCCATCGGGGATCATGCTGGGGTGGAGCCTCCTCCCGACGCGGAGGAGCCGAGGAGGGAAGGCTTTCCGGCCGATGGTGCTCGGGAAGACGATGCGACTGACCCGAGTCTCCAAGAAGACGGGGATGCCGCACCTCGCCTTTGTCAGGGCTCTGAATCACGACCTCGTCGCCCTCTTCCCGAACCCGGACCGTGAGGGGTCCCCAGGAGAGGGGAACCGAGTATTTTTGCCCCTTCCAGCACACCCATCCCTCCCGGCTGACCGTGCCGGTCCCAAAAAGTCCCACCCGGTAGGGAGGAACCGTGGCACAGGGGGTCAGTCGCTCCTCCCGGAACCGGTCGATGGGACGCTCTCCGGTGGTCCCATGGATCCGGACATCGGCCACCTCCCGGTTCCACCGGTCCAGCTCCTCGTTCAGGTGCGTCCTGTCCCGAAACCGTCGTCCCGCCAGAAAGTTTCTTTTGACATACTTGACGCCGCTTTCGACCTTTCCTTTCGTCCGGGCCCGATAGGGTCGGCAAAACCGGGGTTGATATCCCCAATGACGGGCAAAGTCCTCGAAGACGGTGTTCATCACCACCGTCCCGCTCTCCCGCCGGATCACCATCGTCTTCGGATTGTCATAGAGGATCGTGTCCGTCACTCCGCCAAAGAAGGCAAAGGCCTCCTCATGTCCGGCCAGAAGAAAGCCCAGCCGCTCGTTGGCATAGGCCCGAACAAACATGCGTCGGGAATATCCCAGGGTCATGACGAAAAAATGCACCCGAACCCGACTCTCCCCGAACCAAACGTCACTTGATCCCCAATCCACCTGGGCCTGTTCTCCCGGTCCGGTCTCAAAACGCACCGTCATATCCCACAGGGCCGAAGGAATCCGAAGCGGTCGAATAAAGACCTTCACCGTGTCGTAGCTCCCCTGATATCCCTGCTCCCGTAGTTCCCGGAACAAGACCCGCGCATTGTAGTTCACTTCCGGGGCCCGCTTCGTCACCCACTCCTTCCAGGGATCCAGGACTCCCACTGGCGCCAAGGTCCGTTCATACGGCTTCCAGGGCTCTCCCCGCGTGATCTTTCGCACCGTCTTGATGTCCACCTCGAGAAGCCGGGCTATTTCCTTTTTCTTTCGTCCCGAGCGATACATCTCGGCAATCCGTTCATGCAGTTGTTTGCCAACCAAAAGCTCCTCCTTTCCGAAAGGTGTTCCGGAAAGAAGAATAGCTCTTTTGTCTCCTTGGTGACCCTCTGGGTCCATGTCTCCCTCCTCGGTGGGGAGGGGGGATTTTTCATTTCCCACTTGGGGGGGATTTTACTCTTCCCACTGACACTGTCCGGTCCGTCTTCTTTTTCAGGACGAGGCTCGTTTTGGACGGATGACCGATCCCCGGTCCTGTTGGGCGCCGGCTCCGCTCCGTCCGCTTGTTCCGCTGGCCTTGGTGCGGGAATACGTGTATGAATATGCCGCTGTAAGCCCCCAGGATGGGGCGCTCGACTTCGTGACGGCAGAAAAGATGAATACGGAAAGCATGAACCGTTTTCTGGACCAGGTCCGGAAGGCCCATCCGGACGATTTCCTGGTTATGATCACGGACGGCGCCTCGTCCCACAAAGCCAAGGGGTTGAACATTCCGGAGAGGATGCATCTGATCTATTTGCCCCCGTATTCTCCGGAACTGAACCCGGTGGAACTGCTCTGGAATATCCTCCGCCGGGACCATTTCGCGAATCGCGTCTTCGATTCCCTCAAAAACGCGATTCTGCAAGCTGAAACCGGATTGACCAAGATGGCCGCCAACCGATCGTCGATCCGAAGCCTGACAAACTGGCCTTGGATTAGCGCCACCTTGAATGCGAATTAGAATGAGAAACGATTTCTTATGGAAATGGTTCAATCTTGTATCAAAAAGTATCGCTCACGCGGTTGGATCTGTATGTTGGGGGAATCAGGCGACTGCTGATAACACTGGCTCCCTTTTTGGAGAGTGTCATTATCATTATTTTATTACGAGAGAGGAAAAAATAATGCTTGTGACTATTGCAATTATCCTGATTGTTTTATGGCTTCTTGGCTTGGTCACCTCCTATACTATGGGGGGATTTATTCATATTCTTTTGGTCATCGCAGTTGTGGTGATTTTAATTCGCATCATTCAAGGCCGTAGGCTTTAGCCAATATGAGAGGACCTAGACGGGGTTCATTGACGTCCTAGGTGTTTTGTATAAAGTGAAATGGCATTTTTTCGAGCGGACTTTTCCGGAATCCACTATCCGGAGAAGAGAGGGCTCATGGAAAATTCCTCCCTCCCTTCCTCCGGTCGGGAAGCGGGCCTGTTTCTCAAGGAAAATCCGGGGGGCCCGTTCAAGATCATTGAGGGCCTGCTTGAGAATCTGCTTATGGATGCCGCAAAGCCAGACAATTTTCGTTTCCCCTTTCCAGACGGGAGGAGATTTGTGGCCCCGTCAGAGCCGGGTCTTTTCGTTCCCGACACATGGCGCTTTCTCTCGAGATCGCTGGCCCGGTAACAGACACATCGGCTGTTCCCGGTAAACTCCCGCATCGTCAGTTCCTGAGTCTCAGTCGGTCGCGGGGTAAACTGGAAGGTTCGAATACCTTTAAGGCGTCCATTTCCCCACAAAGACCGGCACGGCACATATCACGAATCCTAAGGATCGGAGTTTGAGAGGACTTTTTCGATAATTGCCAAAACCAAAACAGTCCGCAACAGAAAGAGAGTTTTATCGGGTTCTGCATCCGAGTGTTGGGAGTCCAAATTTTTCCATGCCCGCTGGGCTTTAAGATTTAAGACTCTCTTGAAAATTTCTCCATGAAGGGCTTAAGCCCTTTCTCAACCTTCTCTTCCAGGAAATAACATTCTTCCTTGTGTGTTGATTGAACACTTTAAAATAAGACAAGATCATCAATTCTTCTTCAGGGAACCAGATGTCTGATTTTTAGACTCGTTTGCTTTCACGGTTTGATCAATAAATGAGATTTGGACCAAGGAGTTCATGCGACATTCTTCCTTTCTTCCTTCCCTAGCACTTCTCCTTCTTTCCCTGATCTGGGGATACAACTGGGTGGTGATGAAAGGGGCCCTGACCCATTCCTCCCCCCTCCTGTTTGCCGCAATGCGAGTCCTGGGGGGAACAATTGTCCTGTTTCTGATCCTGGGACTCTTCCATCGTCCACTGGTACTTCCTCCCATTCGGTTCATTCTGCCCCTGGGCCTCCTTCAGTCGACCGGCTTCGTGGGATGCACCCTTTGGGCCCTCGAATATGGAGGAGCGGGCAAGACCGCCATTTTGGTCTATATGATGCCCCTCTGGCTCGTCCTCCTTGCCGCCCCTTTCCTGGGAGAGCGAATTCATGGACTTCAGGGACCGGCCCTCATCCTGGCCTTTCTGGGGTTGCTCCTTATTCTTGAACCATGGCATCTCCATGGGGGAAGGGGAGTCGTCCTCGCCCTCCTGTCAGGATTCTTCTGGGCGGCCTCCGCTGTTTGGCAGAAAAAGAAAACCCCCAAAGGCCTGGATCTCCTCGATGTGACGGCCTGGCAGATGCTTTTGGGAGGCGGTGTCTTGCTGGTTCTGGCTCTCATCATTGAACCCTGGAGGATTGACTGGACCGCTGGATTTGCCGCAGCCCTATTTTATAATGCCGTTCCCGGAAATGCCTTGGCTTGGCTCCTTTGGGTCTATGCTCTTCACCGCCTTCCTTCGGGGGTTGCTGGTATGGGGACTCTTCTGGCCCCTGCTGTCGGGATTCTCTCGGCTTGGGTCCAGCTGGGGGAGCGCCCGGGGACCATTGAGGGCTCAGGCATGGGATTGATATTCCTGGCAATGGTTCTTGTTGCATGGCAACATCTCAAAGGGAGGGAAGATCCCCCTTTTCCCTCTGCCCAAGAGTAATCCTTTTCCCCGGAATAATCCCTATGATAACGTCAACTTCTGGTGGGCAAGCCTTATTGGGGGTATACTCACAAACAGAAAGGGTTACGACCACTCCTGGTTTATAAAGGGTGTGTCTTCAGTTGCATCCCTCTTTAAAAGGAGGTTGCATGGTCCGGTCGTCCCTTGAATACTTTCATGATGCGGCTCTCCGGGTCCAGTCAGAGCTCTTTGGGATGACCTCGGAACAGTCTCTTGGTGACAAGGTTGTCGAGCTCATCATTGAAAAAACCCGAAGCAATATTGTCCTTATCCTTTGCCCGGATCCGACGGATAGGTTCCTTGGGATCCGTTCCATCACCTGTGGCGACTCCTCCTTCCGTCAAGCCCTCGCTTCGATTTCATTTCCTCTCGATTCTGGTCTCCCGCTAATTCAGCTCCCGACTCCTGTTGCGGCTTTTCTCGAAGGAAGGACTGTCTTTCCGGATATGAGGGATATTTTAATTGATGCGGGGAGCTCGGATAACCTTCAAGATTTATCCCTGATTCGTTCCCTGGTGGCGGTTCCCATTTTCCGGTCAAATCCTAATCCGGACGTGTCGGAACGGGACTCCCTCCTCTATGGGGTCATGTCCTTCGATCTGCCACCTCATCAGCGATATACGGACGAGCTTCGGGAAAGTGTGGAGCAGATCCTCAAGGTTTATGGAGACTCGCTTGACCGCCTCGCGAAAAGGAGGCGGATTGTAGGGTTTTTTGAGACAGGGGAGGATGAGAAGCATCCGGACGAGATTTCCGCTTACTTATCCCGTCTCCATCTTGAGGTGGTGCATTTCCTTCGTGACAGCGATGAAAGGGAGAGCGGGGAGCTGTTTCAGTCTCTGGCCGACAATCTCTCTTTCTTTTTGGGATACCCTCTGGTTTGGATCGGATTGATTCCTCCGGGAGAGACCAATCTTCGTTTTTTAGCCATCGGGGGAGAGAAGCGGGAGACATTGACGGGAACCAGAATCAGTATAGACCCGACTCTTCCTGAAGGACGGGGGCTGGTTGGAGAGTGCAGCACGCTTGGTGGACCGCGGGAAGGTGATCTCCTGTCCTCTGATCCCCGATTCTTTCCCTGGAGAGAACGTTTCAAAAAAGCAGGGGTGGAGAGTTCCCTGGTGGATCAATACGTCACGACCCGGGGAGAGCGTGTTTTCCTGGCACTCTATCGGAAGAACACCGGTCCATTTCCAAAAGGGATTGCCGATCTGACCTCCGGCCTGGTCCGGGACCTGGCCGCCTTTCTCGTCCAATCACGACTTCGGAGGGAAAGAGAACAGCTTGAATTCACCCGGAAGGCAATCCGGGGGCTTCAGAATGAATTGTTGTCTATTGAGAGCCCCCGCATGATGTTTGACCGTGCAGTCCAGATTATTGCCAGGAATACCGGACTGTTGGGGGTTTTGATGCTTGAGCCGGATAACCGTGGAGACCTGGTCGTGGTCTCTTCTTCCTGCCGGTTGGGGGACCTGGAGCGAGCTGCCCGCGCGATCCGGCTTCCCATAAATGGAGCAGAACCACAACTAGACGGGAGCCTTTCAGGGAGGGTCTTTCTGTCAGGCACCCCTTCGGGTCCCGTGGATCCGGAAGAGTGTCCGGAGATAAGGGCTCTCACAAGACGCCACCCATTTTTTCTCTCCGTCAGGTCGGCCATGGCTTTCCCGGTTGGCAGACCCGGCAATCAGCCTTTGGCTGTTCTCTTTCTCTTAAGTGACGATCCGTCCACATTCAGTTCGGAAATGGCCACCTCTTTCGAGGAGATCTCTGCCGCCCTCACCATGGGGATCGACCGTCTCGAAAGAGTGGACGAGCTTCGGCATTTATCTCTTCTTGCCCAAAAGACAAACGATGGCATCCTCCTTCTCGACCCGAAAGGGCTCATTGTCTGGGCGAACCCTTCCTTCGAGAAGAAATTCGGCTTTTCCAGGGAGAGGCTTTCCGGTCACCCTCCGGGTGATTTCCTTTTTGAGGTCTCCGAAAAGGAAGAGAAAGAAAAATTCCGGAAAAGCCTTTTATCAGGCCAATCGTCAGATGAGATCTTCCGGTGCCGTTCTGCGGAGGGCCATCATTTCTGGATCAAGGCGAGCTTGACCCTCCTTACTGATTCCGGGGGGCGGAAGACCGGATATGTCTTCATTGCGAGCGATGTCAGCAAGCTCAAGAAAGAGGAATTACGCGCCCATGTGGCTTCTGTGTTCTACAGGGCCCTGTCAGAAACGATCAAGGGGCTGGAAGATCTCTCCGATCCCGGCTCTGTCGTTCTGGAGGAGCTTTGCGACACCTTGCGGGAAATTCTGGGGGCAACCACGGTCTCTCTTGGCCGGATTCCCGCAGGCTCGAAGAAAATCCTGCGGATGGCTTTTTCTGGGCCCCAGGAATTTCTTGAAGAGGAAAATGGTTCGACACGAGCTTTTTATCCCCCAAGCCCATTCTCTTTGGAACCCTCACAGGGTGCCGGGGAGCCCAAGACCCTTCGGATGGAGGATTTCGGGATCCCGGAGGAAAGAAGAAATCCAAAAAAAACGGTGGACGTTCTCCGAGGACTGACATCCGCATTCGTAAGGTCTGGGGGAGAAAAGATTATTCTTGAAGCGCTGTTTCCAAGCGAAGAGCTTCTTCAGGAGGAGGTGGCGCAGGTTTTTCAGAGGATTGTCTCCGAGGTCGCGTCTTATCTTGATCGCCAGGAAGAGCGCCATCACAGAAGTCGTGTCGATAGTTTCAGATCGGCCCTGCAGCTTTATTCACGACACCTTCTTTCGGCCCAGTCCGAGGAAGAGGTCTTCTCCCGGTTGGTCCGTACCTTCTCCGAACGGACCGATACGCTGGCGGTCGACTGTCTGGTCCCCGAGGGAGAGTTTCTGGTAAGGAGGTTTCTGGGAGGCGATCTTGCTTCTGTCATCGGGACCCTTCCTGACAGGGTCCCTGCCGTACCCCCGGCTTCCGGGGCGGTTCCGACTCCCACAAGGGCTTTTTTCCGAAATTCCCCGATTCTTGTCCGGAATCCCGCATCGGATCTGCGGATGCTCGATATTTACCGAACCCCGCCCTTTGAATCCGTTTCCCTTGTGGCGGCACTTCCGGTGCCAGGGGCAAAGCCGGAAGATCGTCCACTGGCCCTAGTCATCCTGTTCTTTTCGGAGCCTTCGGCTCTCGATGACCTGTTGCTCATGGAACTTGTCGGAAATATTCTCGAGCATGCCTCCCGTTCCATCGAAAGGTTGCGGCTTCTCCACAAGATGGAAAGCCTGTCAGTCGAGGATCCCCTGACGGGACTCTTGAACAGGAGGGGCCTTGGACTCTTTCTTCCTCCGCTTCTGGCCACCATCCGTCGTCGCCAGGAGCGGGGCCTTCTGGGCATACTCGATCTGGACGACTTCAAGGAGGTGAACGACAGCTTTGGCCATGCGGCCGGGGACGAACTTCTGGTTGCCGTTGGACGGCGGCTTCAAAAAGGAATCCGGGCGGAGGATATCGTGGCACGCCTGGGGGGTGACGAGTTTGTCGTGGTTATCCAGCTACCTGCAAACTCTGAAGGAGCCCAGGATTCTGTCCAAGCCGCGATGGATCGAATCGGACAGCTTCTCTCGCTCCCATACTCTCTTCCCACAGATCCCCCCGAAGCCAGGACCGTAGGCTTTTCATTGGGGCTCACCGTCTTTCCCGAAGATGATGCCGGACCAGACGGACTCCTGCGCCATGCGGATGAAGCCCTTTATACCTCGAAGAGGCATAAAGGAACCCGCTCCCGCTGGTGGTCAACCTGGAAGGGGCCAACACCCTCCGAAAGGAGGGTGCAAAGAACCTAACCTCGGGGCCCTTCGTCGATGGACTCGTCTTCGTGATCCCTCCTCTCCCCCCAGCTCCACTTTCCCGGGCCCTGGAGAGATCCCAAAAGACCCACTCCGAACGGCCTCACTTGAACCTCCGGGTTGAAGAGGGATAAGATTGGGCCAGCGATGAGTTATCTAAAGTGTAAGAAGGGGAGGAACAATGCCACTTAACGCAGATTGCGACCGCAGGGTCGTGATCGACCCTGCGGTCCGCCATTTTGTCGAAGGATGGAACGGACAGGTCTGTCTTCTCGAATCCCTTCCTGGCGAGAGGGAATCTTTTTTTCTCAAGCTTCTTCCCGGCTTTGGCCTTTCCCCCGAGGCTTCCCGGAAAGACCGGGAGATCCTGGTCCTGGAGGGGGCAGTCGAGGTCGGAGGGCGTGAGTGGGGAAAGGGCTCTTATCTCCGCCTTGCAGGAGATCTATTAGATCACGGAATGTCTTCCCGGGAAGAGGGGGCCCTTCTCTTTGTCAAGATGGGCACTTTTCCGGAAGAGGATCGACGGAGTCTCGGAATTGCCACGGCCGAAAGCCCCTGGTCACCCGGCCTCGTCGAAGGCCTCTCGGTCCTTCCGCTTTTCTCGGGGAAGACGTCAAACACCGCTCTTGTCCGCTGGTCTCCGGGAACGGTCTTTCAGCCCCACCGGCACTTCGGAGGAGAGGAGATTCTGGTCCTGTCCGGCGTCTTTGAGGACGAACATGGAGCCTATCCCGAAGGAAGCTGGTATCGGGCTCCCCACATGAGCCGCCATCATCCCTTCTCGACCCGGGGGTGCACCATCTTCGTCAAGACGGGACATCTTCTGGCGGGTTCGACCGCCTGATAGGCCTCATCATTTTAGGGAGGACTTCGTGAAGGTTCCTGGCATTTCTCCCCGGGAGGAGATTTATCGGGCCGCCCTGACGGCAAACCGACTTTTTTCCTCGTCGCTCGAACGTCCACTCGAAGAAACCTTTTCCCGGCTGGCAACCCTCCTGGTCGAGGAGTTGGGCGCCCGCCTCGTGACGATCGGACGCCTCAACCGGGAGGATCGCTCCCTTAACCTGATCGCCGTTGCCGGACCGGCTGCGGACTATGCCAGAGGACTTCTCCTCTCGGCATCGCCGGAAAGCCCTATGGGGCAGGGGCCGGCAGGCCGGGTCCTGCGCTCCGGAAAACCTATGGTGGCGATGCTTCCCGACGAACTTCCCTCTGGAGTGGACGAATGGAGGGAGCGGGCCAGCCTCCATGGTCTTGGAGGAAGCGCCCTGGCTCCCATACACACCCGGGAAGGTCTGTGGGGGCTTTTGACCGTGTACAGGGATGCGGAGGGCTCTTTCAATCCCGACACCCTTCCGGCGCTTATGGGTTTCTCCGACGATATTGGGGCCTTTCTTGAACGGAGAAGCCAGTACCGGGAACTTCAGGCCCGCCGTGCCTTCCAGACTGCACTCGAATCCCTTCAGGCGCGCTTTCTTTCAGGCCCGTCTGAGCCGGAAATCCTCCGGGAGCTGGTTTTGACCCTTGTCGATTCAGGCGCCCTTCCCGCCGCCTGGATTCTGGAGAGAGGAGACCTGCCGGAGGGAGGGGAGGATCAAGGATTCCTCAAATATGGGGGAGGAGACTTTGGGGCATTCCCCGTTCAGGAGCTTCTCATTCCGGGTTTGAAGAGGTTTCTTGAGAAGGACGGGAGCTATCCCCGCTTTGTCGAGATCTCTGAGGAGCAGTTTCCTGGCATTTCCGCATTCACCCGGAGGAATTTTTCCCTCAAATCCCTGATGCTTTTTCCCCTTGTCTTTTTCCCTGACCAACGTCCCGCCACCTTGCTTGTCGCAGGCTTTTCATCCTCCCATCATCCCCCGGAAGCCGTGGTCGATCTCCTCGCCCAGGTGTCCTCCAGCGCCCAACTGGCGTTGAGCCAGAGACAGGACCGGATCAGGCTCGAACGTTATTCAGCTTTTTACCGGGCCATGGGGGAATCGGGTCAGCTGATGGCCCGTCATCCCCCCGCACAGGACCTTTTCGACGGACTTTGCGATCTTCTTGTGCGTTGGACCACCCTGGAGCTTGCATTCATATCCCTTGTCGAAGACGGATTGAAGGCCCGGGTGGTTTCGGCACGCGGACGGGCCCGATCCTTCATCGACGGGGCGCTCTTCTCGATCGACCCGGAGGATGAGGGGCGTTGTCTCATCCACAGCCGGACTTTGGAGTCCGATGGGGTTCTCCCCATCCCTTTCCTCGAGGGGTGGCTCTGCTCCGATGAGGTGAGGAGGCTGGCCCGTCCCTGGGGTCTCCGGAACACCCTGACAGTCGCGATCCGGAAAGACGGAAAGGCCATCGGCATCCTGGGTCTGGTTTCCTCCCAGGAAGGATTTTTCGATCCCACCCTTGAAAATCTCCTGGAGGGACTTTCCCAGGACATTTCCTTTTCCCTGGAATTCCAGGACCGGCAGGACCAGCTTGCCATGATTTCGGCAACCGACGCACTGACAGGCCTTTTAAACCGACATGCCTTCTCCCTGGAGGTCTCCGGGGCTCTTTCCCGGATCCGGATGGAAGAAACGGGCCTTTCGGTAGGGATTCTCGATCTCGATGGCTTCAAGGGGTGGAACGATGCCTATGGCCACAGCGAAGGAGACCGTCTCCTGAGGGAGCTTGCGCTCCTTCTCCGGGAGATCGTCCCAAAGGGCGGGATACTGGCGCGGCTGGGTGGGGACGAATTCGGATTTTGCCTGTCCGGTCCGGCAACAGAGGTCCGAAAAATCTCCGAGGATTTTTCCCAGGAGGTTCTCCGGTTGGTCCAGCAGGTGGATCATGGCCTCAATCTCGTGACCGGAAGTCTCGGATGGGCCCTCCTTTCGGATGCCGGAGAAAGCTTCCGGGATCTTCTGGCCCATGCCGATGAGGCTCTCTATGTTGCCAAGAGGAGTGGACGCAATACCTTCCGCTTCTTCGGAGGTGAGATTGCAAGAGCCCTTCAACGGAGGGTCGAAACCCACCGGAGCTTTCCCCTGGCCATTGAAAAGGGTGACTTGATTTTCTGGCTTCAGCCCCAGCTTGATTGTCGGAGCGGACGGGTCGAAGGGGTGGAGATGCTGGCCCGCTGGCGACAAGGGGACCGGATTCTTCTTCCGGGGAGCTTCATGCCGGAGGTGGAAAAGGATCCGGTATTGATACGCCTGCTGGGGGTTCACGCCCTGCGCCATGCGAAGGTGCTGCGGGAGCTCTTCCTTCGGGCGGGACGATCTCTCCGGATTTCCCTGAACATCGGGGCCAGCCATTTTCTCCACGGAGATTTTCTGGAGAATGTCCGGGAAGCGGTCGGGGAGGAGGAAGGAAGCGGGCTTGTCATCGAGGTCACGGAAAGCGCGGCCCTCGAGGACATGCCCCGAACGACACGATTGACGGACGAGCTCAAAAGGCGCGGGTTCGGTGTCTCCCTCGACGATTTCGGGACAGGCTACTCCTCCCTCCATCATGCGGCTGACCTCTCCATGACCGAGATAAAGCTCGACTCCTATTTCCTCCGACGCTTCCGGACCCACACCAATGCCTTTGCCGTCGTCGGATCGACCCTTCTCCTGGCCGAGCTCTCAGGAAGCCGGCTTGTGGGGGAGGGGATCGAGTTTGCCGAAGATCTCGATCTCTGGCTTCGCATGGGCGGCCGGCTGATCCAGGGGTATCTTCTCGCCCGTCCCATGCCGGAGGAGGAGATCCTGTCCTGGTTCGAACGACCCCTCCCCCGGGAGGTTTCCTCAAACCCCCCGGTCTATCCTGTCGAGGATCTCCCCTTCCTTGAGTATGCCTTTCGTCCCCGCTCCTTCTATGACGAACAGACTCACCTCTTGAAGAGCTGCCCCCTCGATCTCTGGTTCGATCTCCGGGAGCACGTCTATAATCCCCTTCCCGCCTGGAACGAGACACGTGAGTCCCACCGGAAGATGCACCAGATCTCGTCCGACAGTCCTTCTCCTGCCGTTATTGACCGCTTTTGCCGGGCAATCGGGAACCTTCGGGAGGAGATGGATGCCTATCGCCTGACGATAAACCCTCCGGCCTGACCTTCCGGGGAGTTCCTCCTTCTTGTGTCCGTCCAACCACACACCCGGAGAGATCTACCGGGAAAGATAGCCGAAAAACATGTCGCTTTTGATCCTGGGCTCCTCGATTAGAAACTGGCTCAGAAGTGTCTGGTGAAAGGTGTCGACCATGCCCGGCGGTCCGGCGAGATAGAGAAGAGAGTTCTCTCCCGCCTCCTTAAGAACCCGGGTGAGACCTTCCTCGATCCGCTCCTGGCGGGAGCCTCCCGGGGAGAGACCCTCCCGGGTGAGAACGGGGATCCAGGTGAGCGTACCCTCTTTCACCCATTCCTGACATTCCGGAAGAAAGGGTGTTTCGTCACCCGTTCTGTTCACGGTCATGAGAAAGATCCGGAATCGGGAATTCTTCCGGTGCCGGAGTTCACGGATCATGCTCCGGAAAGGGGTGATCCCGATGCCCCCGGCCAGGAAGACCAGCGATCCGGGAGTCTCTCCCGCGGGAAGGAGGAACTCCCCGGTTGCCTCTTCGAGCAGGAATGTCTGTCCAGGCTGGGTTTTCGAAAGCGCCTCCTTGAAGGCCGACCCGGGGGTGAGCCGGGTTGCGATGGAAAGCCTCGGAATCTCGCTCGGAGCGCTGCACAGCGAAAAGATCCGGCTTTTGTCCACCAGGGGAAAATCGGGAGAGAAGGAAAAGAGGGAGGCCTGACCGGGCTGGAAGGAAAAGCCCGGGGTGACCACTTCAAACTCGACAAACAGCGTTCCCGTGGCGGTGAAGGAACTCCTGACAAGACGGGCGGAATAGTCCATGGGGATCCTTTCAGTCATCTATCCAGGAAGGGGATAGTCCCTCCGGATGGGTGAAGTGTTTTTTGAAAAAGGCCTCCAGCTCTTTGGAAGGAAGGAGGCGGCTGGCAAAAAAAACCTGGATCCGGTCACGGTGGTTTTTTTCCAGGTAGCTCCATTCCTCCTGGCTTTCCGCCCCTTCGGCCGTTGGGTGAAGTCCAGGCGCTTTTCCAGGGCGATCGTCCGGACGAGCTCGGAGCGCTTGAGGTCGGAAAAGAGGTTGGTGACCAGGGAGCGGTCGATCTTGACCTCGGCGATGGGATAGGAGGTGAGGTAGGAGAGGGCGGTCGCTCCGGTTCCGAAGTCGTCGATGGAGATCCGGATGCCCTGGTGGTGGAGCTCTGCCACCACGGAAAAGAATCGTCCGGAATCCTTGATCACCATCGATTCGGTGATTTCAAGGGAAAGAATTTCAAGAGGGACCCCCACCTTGGTGAGAAGGGAGAAAAATGCAGCATGAACCGGACGGTTCAGGGAGATGGCATAGAAGCCCAGCTCCTCGATGGTCCGGATGTCGCGGGAGAGGGTCCTTTTGGCCAGGTGGTTTTGGATGAAAAGGAGAAAAATCGGGGTGGAGGAGGCCAGAAAGAGAAGGGTGACCCCCAGGATGGGAAGGGCCAGGAGCCATTCTCGCCAGGATCGGACAAAGGAATGTGTCACGGGATCTCCTCGCGATCGCAGCCACAGGAATCAGAATGGGATATATAGCCAAGTATTTGCCAAGCTTAAATAACCTAACCATATTCCAAACCGCTTCACCTGTCAACAAAAACTCCTTTTCGGTTTGGAACCCCTTGGCGGGATCAAGACTTTCCCTTGACGAATCCCCCAATGGGAGTAAGGTAGAAAGAATTCACTGATCGGAGAGGTCGTCTCATCAAGACCCGTTCGTCCGGGTGATCGGCTTTTTCATCTTGTCCACGGGCAGAAGGGAGAGTGGTGAGTGAAGGTACTTCTGGTCTCGGCAAACCGGGAGCACTTCCCGGATCCCGTATTCCCCCTCGGTTTGGCCTATGCAGCCGCCTCGATCCTGAAGGCGGGGCACAGAGTTTCTGTCCTGGACATGGCTTTTGCCCGAGATTCCCAAATGGCCCTCACGGATTCAATCAGGAGGGAGAGGCCCGAGGCCATCGCCTTCTCCCTTCGGAACCTCGACAATGCCGCCTATCCTCTGACCCGTTTCTATTTTCCCGACTACCAGACTCTCCTCCGGACCGCCCGGGAATCGGCTTGTGGCTCTGGGTCCCGCCGGCCCCCTCTCATTGTGGGAGGATCGGCGTTCGGACTCATGCCAGGGCCCATGATGAAGAACCTCGATGCCGACTACGGCGTGGCCGGCGAGTCAGAAGAGTCCTTTCCGGCTCTTCTTGCGGCCCTCGAAGAGGGATGCTCTCCCCAGGGGATTCCTGGCGTCTGGTGCCAGAGCCAGGGCAAGGAGCCTTCCTCTCCGCCACTTTTCCCCGCTTCTCCGGGTCCCCTGTCCTTTGAGGGGGGTGCCTGGACCCAGCTCCGTCCGGCCCGGCACCTCTTCAACCTCTCCCGCTACCTGAGGGTAGGGGGCATGGCCAATATCCAGACGAAGCGGGGGTGTGTCTTCCGCTGCCGGTACTGCACCTATCCCCTTCTCGAAGGAAGGGACCATCGCCTCCGGGATCCGGATTCCGTTGTGGACGAAATCGAAGAGCTGGTCCTGCGACACAGGATTCGCTCCTTTTTCTTCGTCGATAGTGTCTTCAACCTGCCGGTCTCCCATGCCGAGGGGATTGCCGATGCCTTGATTCGCCGCAAGATCCGGATCCGGTGGTCGGCCTATGCCTCCCCTTCCGGGCTCACCCTGAGCCTCCTCGAGAAAATGGCGGCGTCGGGATGTGATGGCCTTGAGGTGGGAACCGACTCAGCGGAGGAGACGACCCTGGAGAGCCTGGGGAAGGGATTTTCCACGGGCAGGATCCTGGAGGTGGCGGAAGACTGTCGGAAGATCGGGATTCCCCTGTGTCACAGCCTCATTTTCGGAGGGCCGGGAGAGACGCCCGAAACCGTACGCACGACCTGCCGGGTCATCGACAGCACCCATCCGATGGCCGTGGTGGCGATGGCAGGTGTCCGTCTCTATCCCGGAACGCCCATGGGGGACTGGGCTTTGTCGACAGGAGAGGTGAAGACAGAGGAGGACTTCCTCACACCCCGCTTTTTCATTGATCCGGCCGTCCGGTCCTTCCTGATCCCCTATCTCGAGGAATTCTCCTCGGCCCGGGGAAACTGGATTCTTCCTGGAGTTGTCCCACCCCTTGCCCCCACAACCCAGAGAATCATTCGGTTCTTGGGCTATAAAAAGCCCCTATGGCACCTTTTGAAATATGGAGTGTTCAAAAACCGGGTCTATCGGGACCGGTAATCAGGATCCGGCGGAAGAGCCGGATCTGGGAGTCGGGATCTGTCTGATGGAGACAGAAGATCCGAACGGATATTCCTCAAACGAACAAGGAGCCGCCCATGGACCAAAAAGTAAAAAATGCCGCAGCCACATTGTTGCAAGTCTATGCCGACATCGATCTTTTGGCCCTTGAACTCTGCAGCGACCGTCTTCCTTTTGCTCCGACCGCTGAGGCCAGGAAGGAGCTGATGCGCCAGATCAACGAGGAGGTGGTTCATTTCACAATTCAGGAGCAGACTCTCCAGGCGCTGGGACGGCCCTTTGAACCGGTGATCGCCCTTCAGGGACGCCAGGAGATCAAGACATGGTTTTCAGGTCTCGACTGGTACGGATTTCTGGCGGGTCTTCAGCTAGGGATCGAGGGGATCGGAATATCGGTGGTGGAGAAGGTTTCGAGCCATGCGGATCCGCTCATCCAGGACTCGCTCAGGACTCCGATCGCGGATGAGCTCCGTCAATCCTCCTTTGGAGTTCGGGAGTGGCGGACGCGGCTCTCCCGGTCCTCTGCTTCAGAAAAGGAGGAATATCGACGCCAGGTTCTCGGGATCTTCGACCAGGTCTATCGCATGGCCGAAAGCCATCTTCCCGTTCCCTTCGAGGAGTGCTGGAAAATGATGGGCCTTGAAAAGTCCGATCTCTGGGTGATGGTCCGGAGCCGGACGGAAAAGGTTCTCACCCAGGCGGGCTTCGAACCGGCCCTGCCGGATTCCTTCGTCGCATAACCCTCCCCCCCCGAGGGCGAAAGGAAAAAATTCTTTCGCCCTCATCTCTTTTCTGGACCCGGTTTGCCCCTTCTGGTCCCTCCACCTGTCACCCTTCCGTTGTTGTCAGGGGATGA
This sequence comes from Nitrospirota bacterium, assembly GCA_021827365.1. GTDB lineage: Bacteria > Nitrospirota > Leptospirillia > Leptospirillales > Leptospirillaceae > UBA4572. Next base: position 34,222 of record JAKAWK010000001.1, on the reverse strand, counting down.
TGAGGGCATAAAGAAGCGAGAGGATGAAGGATGTCACCAGCCAGAGAAAGGCCGGAAGGACACTCTTGTCCCGGGCCAGGACAAGGGCATAGATCCCGTTGACCATGTTGTTGCTCCCCGATGCCAGGATGATCGCCCCCTCCAGGGCTCCCTTTGTGACGTGAAAGTTTCCGGCGAGGAGGGAAAGAATGAACGGGGTGATGTCGGTGAATCCGACGGCAAAGGACAAAATATGGAGGCCCCCCGCCCCGAAGCGACTGAGGATCAGGTGGGTGACGGCGGCGAAGAAGACGTAGGCTCCGGCAAAGATGACCGCCGTACGGACTTCGAGAGGGTGGGTGGGTTTTTCCGATAACGGAAGAGACCCTCCGGACTCTTTCTTGACCCGGCTGTAGGAATGGGCTCCCCAGGCCGCACCCAGCGACAGGAGAAAGAGGGTCCCGTAGGGAAGCAGAAGCGGGAAGGAGACCGTTCCGGGTCCCAAAACGAGGACAAGGACTTCCATCCGGAGGTACATCATGGTCGAGGCCAGGATGATGGCTGTCGAGGTGAGGGGATCAGCCTGGTCGCGAGCCTTGCGGGCCAGAACGATGGTGGCCACGGTGCTCGAGTAGAGGCCTCCGAGTGTCCCTGTCAGCAAAAGGCCCCGGTGGGGAAAGAAATAGGTACGGGCGAGGTAGGAAAGGTAGGAGACCCCCGACACCATGACTACCGCCAGCCAGACCTGGGTATAGGTGACGGGAACAGCCGGTCCGATCTGACGTTCGGGAAGGAAGGGAAGAATGATTCCTGCCATGATGAGAAACTTCGCCAGGGTGACCACTTCCGTGGCGGTAACGGCGTCGGAGAATTTCCGGATGCCGTGACTTTCTCCCAGAATGAGAAGGATGACGACCACATAGACCATGATGAACCACAGGGGTTCCCTTAAGGCGATCGGTCCCATCGCATAAGTCAGGATGGCCATCATCGGGGGAATCAGGGAGGGGTTTTTATCCTGGCGGGATCGGTAATGAACCAGGAGAAAGGCGGAGAGTGCGAGAAAGCCGGCGATGTAGAGCATGCCTTTCGGGTCGAGGATCGAGAAGACGAAGCCGGCGATTCCGGAGAGGGTCAGGGTCCGGGTCGTCCCGAATCCCAGGTCCTCCTCGTTGCTGCGACGATAGCTGTGAAGTTCAAGACCGATGACGAAGCTGAAAAGAACGGTCAGGATGAAGGTGAGAAAAAGGGACGGGAGAATCGACGTGATTGTCATAGGAGGCTCGCCCATTCGCCCTGGAAGACATCGGTCCGGGTGATGCCCCCCACAAGCCGGCGGTTCTTTTCGTTGTCGATGACCGGGAGAAATTCGAGGTCCTTCTCGTTCATCTTGGCAATGGCATTCAGGATCGGTTCGTCGGCCGTCACGGTTACCACCGCGGTGATCATCGCGTCCCTGACCGTGGTTTTCTCCCATGTGTCCGGGGGAAATCGGTCCAGATCATAGAGGGAAAAGATCCCGAGAAGGTGGGGGCCCCCGGGCGTGTCTTCCGTGACCGGGTAGATCCTGTGGAGATGGCGGAAGATGAAATGCTCCCGGAACTCCAGAAGGGATATCTCCGGAGATACGCTCACCACGTTCCGGATCATGGCATTCCGGACCGGGAGATGGAAACGGTTGGAGAGATGAATGTCTTCCCGGTCACGCTGGTGGGTGGAGATGGAGGTGCTTCCGCTGACGACATAGCTGACCACCGTTCCGATGAGTCCCGGAATGAGGTATCCCGAACTGTGGGTCGCCTCAGCGATGAAGACAACGGCAGCCAGGGGGGTTTTGTAGCCTGCGGCAAGGAAGGCCGACATTCCCATGACCACCCCGAAGTCGTAGGGCTCGAGTCCGGCCACCTGGGCCACGACGCTTCCGGTCGCCGCTCCCAGACAGAGAAGGGGAAAGAAGGATCCTCCGATTCCTCCGGCCGAAAACGTGAAAATCACAGCGATGGCCTTCAGAAAAAAGAGAGCGATGGCCATTTCGATCGGGGTGTTTCCGGTCAGAAGATGCTGGATGAAGATATACCCGGGTCCCAGGGGGAGGGCTTCTCCATAGGCCTTGGTGGATACGTATCCTGACAGGCCGAGTATCAGGGCCGCCAGTACCGGACGGGGGCCCAGCCGGCCCTTCCCCTGGGCAAACCATTTTTTTGTGGCACGATAGATTCGGATGAAAAGGGTCGTCAGGATGCCGCAGACCAGTCCGATGACCAGGACCGAGAGAAAGTCCTTGAAGTGGAACTGGGCCTTTGCGGCGAGCGAAAAGAGCGGGGCCGTTCCGGCAAGACTCACCATGACGATATAGGAGCTGACGCTCGAGATCAGGGTGGGAACAAGGGCGTTCGGGGCGATGTCCGAGCGGTAGGGAACCTGAAGGACAAAAATGGCCCCGGTGAAAGGAGCCTTGAACATGGCGGAAAGTCCCGCCGCCGCCCCGGCAAGAAGCATGACCCTCTGTTCCTCGTAAGGGAGACGGAGCCAGCCGAAGGTCCGGTCGACCAGCGAACTCATCACTCCACCGATATAGGTCGAGGCACCTTCGAGCCCGGCCGAGCCTCCGAAGCCAAGGGTGGCGATGTAGGCGGGAATTTTGTAAAGGGCATTTCGCAGGGGCACCTTTCCCCGGAATTCATGGTAGCTCTTGATGATTTCTTCGGTGCCCCCGGCGTTGTCGACCCGGCCCGATGACAGGATGAACCTGGCAGCGAGCACCCCGATCATCGGAATGAGAATGACCACCAGATGGTTTTTGAAGACTGTGTTGTAGAGGGTCAGGAAGAGGAGGCGGTAGACGATGCGTTCGATCAGGTAGACAAAAAAGCCGGTCGCGGATCCGATAAGGACCGAAAGGAAGATGGTCCGCCAGAAGGTATTGAGACGGCCGATGGTCCCGAGAATCAGGCGGGCCTGAAGCTTGATGCGGCGTCTAATCTGCACGGGTGGAGTCCGTCCGCTGTTTGGTCGTTCTGTTCCGGCAGGCTCCCGCCGGATCGGCGCAGGCGTCCATGCCACAAGGATAACGTCAAATGAAGGAAAATAGCAAAAAAACTCGGGAACTGGACCGGCCGGCTAAAGTCCGGCGCCGAGGGCCCTGATCTTGTCCCAGGGGGTCAGGGGAAGGATTCGGGATCCCCCGATAGTCGTCACAATTTTTCGCTGGAGAGAGGGTGTCCGGCCGATTCCGCGGAAAGCGGCCTCCCGGGCCCTGACGACGAGGGGATTTCCGGAATTCCAGACCCTTGTCATCTCGTCTGCCAGCCTGTGCAGGGAGCGGATGACGGGAATTCGGGCTCTTTCATAAGGAAGAAGGGCCTCCCGGCGGACAAGGGGGCCTGACAGAAGAGCCCGGGCGATGATCGGGGCCAGGACCCGGGCATCTTCCATGGCCTGGTTCCGCCCCTGGGCCACATGGGGGTTCATGGCGTGGGCCGCGTCCCCGATCAGGACCACCCCATCGTCACACCAGCGCTCGAGGTCGACCTTCCAGACGGAAAGTTCGGTGAATTTCTCGGGATTGTCGAGCCCGTTCTCCTTTGCCGTTTCGGCAAATCCCGGGACAAGGCGGTCCAGCCTTTCCAGGACGGCCTCGACACCATTTGAAAAAAATTTGTTCCGGTCCCGCTCGGGAAGAAGGATCAGAAAGAATCGGCGCCGCTCCGAGACCGAAAAGAAAAAGAAGATCGACCGGGGGCCGAGAAAATACCGTCCTGAACTTTCCCTGATCGCCGGAGGAAGAGAGGAGGAATCCTCCGGGAGGAGAAGGGAGGCCCCCAGATAGGAGTCCTTGTAGGGGGTCAACGTTCCCGGAATTCGGGCGAGCTCCCGGACCCGGGAGTGGCGTCCGTCGTCTCCGACAAGGATCCGGGCCAGAACCTGCCGCACCTCTCCCCCCCGTTCATAGGTGGCCCTGACCCCTGCCGCATCGACGCTGAAGTCCCTGAAGTCCGACTCGTGACGCAAGACAATATGGGAATGGGAGGAAAGGTTCCTGGCGAGAAGGTGGTCCATCTGGTGGGGTTCGATGGCCAGGGCATAGGGATAGGGAGCCTCCCCCCTGTCATAGGAGGACCGCATGAGGAGACGTCCCCGGCCATCCAGGAAGTCAAAGCTTTTGTAGAGTGTGTGTGGGGTCCGTTTCAGGTCCTCGAGGAGGGAGAGCTCATCAAGGATCGAGAGTCCCAGGGGCTGAACAAGTTCACCCCGATGGACCGGGTCGAAGGCGGGTCGCCTGTCGAGGATCAGGATCCGGAATCCCATGGGGGCAAGATAGTTGGCGAGTGTCAGGGCTCCGATCCCTGCGCCTGAGATGACGATGTCGAAGGCTTCGATGCGGGGTTCAGCGGTCATGGACGATCTCTCCGGATTGGGGGGGGCGGGGAGGATAGTAGACCAGGGCCAGATCCCGGGTGATGCGCCGGGCACACTCCTTCCAGGCCGAAAGGCCGGACAGCTCCCGGGAAAATCCTCGGCTGGTGACATGGGTTTCTTGTCTCCAGAAGACTCCGTTCCGGTCGGTGAGCGTCTCCAGAAGGTGAAGACTCGTCGTCACGACAGAAAAGTCCCCCTGAGTGCTCGATGAATTCTGTTCGGAGAGAAGATCGACACTCAGACGGGTTTCTTGTCTGTCCAGAAGATCGGGAGGGGGATCTTTCGGACAGGACAGGACCTTCCCTGTATCGGGGCAGAGTGTCAGGTCCCGGGATCGTCCCTCCTTCATGAAGAATGAAAGAATTTCATCCCTTTTGGAAGACGGAAGCGGAGCGGAAAGGGAGAGGACGACCGGGTGGACCTGCCGGCGGTGATAAAATCTGAAATGGACATCCAGCAAGGTTTTTTTGAAATTGTTTCTGAAAATCGGTCTGTCCAGCGGAGAATTCGGAACGGGTGTGTAGAGGCCTTCAATGAATCCATGGTGTCCCGGAACATGGATCTTTGAAAGGAGGCAGTCAGCCAATCCGGCGAAACCTGTCGGGGAACAGAAGATGTCGAGCGGAGGACGGGCGGGCCCTGGCGGATGGCTGAAAAGGCCTATTTCCCAGGCCAATGCTTCCCGTGAAAGGACAGGCCTCGGATTTCCGAACAGCCAGGAAAGGCCGGGAAAAACCAGGTACTCGGGAGCCCGGAAGGGGTGGAGAGTAGGGATGAAACGGAGGCCGGAAAGACCGATCTCACGCCCTTTTTGGCGGATAACCGCTGCTTCCTTCAGAGGAACAGGAGGAATCATGGTTTCCCTTAGGGAGAAGTCCGGAGAAGGAGGGGAAAGGGAGAGGTGAATCTCCCGGAGGCTTTGTCGCCACCTTGATTCCAGGGAAGTTCGTTCTCGGAGGATCAGGGGACGGCGTTCAGGGGAAAAAGACCGGAGAGTGTGGATCATGCGTTCGGCGTTGACGGCCTTCCGGAGAGCTGCCAGAAATCGGGCGCCGTCTTTTTTCCGGAGGGCTTGCCGGGACTCTTCCAGAGATGTCTCCATTCGTTCGGCAACTCTTCGGTCCTTCCGGGCGAGGGAGGCAATGATGGCCCCTTCATAGCGCTTCGGAACGGCCAGAAGAAGATAGATCGAGGTGCGGTGGAGGTAGGGGCGGTCCTGGCTCTCCTTGTAGACTCGGATCCAGCGGTCGGCGATATGGGGGAGGGAGAGGTCTTCTCCTTGTCTGAACCATTTTAATTTTTCCTTATCCGTCAGACGGTAGCCCTTTCGGGACAGAGTCTCGGACAACTTTTCGAAGGCCTGGGCCAGGGCGGTCTTTTGTGCCTCCTCCAGTGTGGCCGCCTTGGCCGAATGTCCGGAAAACCAGAGTATGTCGGCCGAAGATGGGGGAGGATGGATTACAAACAGGGGTTTGTGAGGAGGGTCCTGAGAAATGAGAAGGGCCGGGGGCCGCGAGGTAAAGGAGGGTGAGAGTGTGCAGGAGGAGAGAAGGATTGAAAGGCAAAACGCAGCCATGATTGGACGTTCTGTCGGAATTTCTTCCGGACCGATTCTGTTCAATGTATTGAGGTCTCAGGCGGGAGAGGGTTCACCGATCCGGTCCTGTTCCTCGGGGCCATCGGTACCGGCGGTATAGAATCGGAGAGGAGAGAGCTTTGTCAGGTCGCCCAGGAAGGGAGCCATGAAATTCCAGGAATTTTCGACCTCGTCATTGCGTGCAAAGAGGGTCGAGTCCCCGACGATGGCATCGTGGAGCAGACGCTCGTAGGCTTCGGGAGCCTGGGCGCGGTAAGCCTGCTGATAGGAGAAGTTCATCTCGACCGGATCGATCATGAGGGATCCGCCGGGTTTCTTGATCCCGAAACGGAGGGCGATGCCTTCGTTGGGCTGGATCCGGATGATCAGCTCGTTGGGGACCGTCCCGGGGGTTCCCGCCAGTCGGAAAAGAGCAAAGGGGAAGTCCTTGAAGACAATCCGGACCAGGGTCTCCCTTTTCGACATGCGCTTGCCCGCCGTCAGATAGAAGGGAACTCCGGCCCATCGCCAGTTCTGGATCTCGACCTTCATCCGGACAAAGGTCGATGTGTCGGAGAGAGGGGGAATTTTGGGTTCGTTCCTGTAGCCCTGGACGGGGACGCCGTCAACCTCGCCTACCGTATACTGGCCCCGGACGATCGTCCGGGGAAGATCGTCGATCCGGACCGGTTTCAGAGATCGGAGGACCTTCACCTTTTCGTCCCGGATCGACTCGGCCTCGAAGGCGACCGGAGGTTCCATGGCGGTCAGGGTCATGAGCTGGAAGAGGTGGTTCTGGACCATGTCACGCAGGATTCCTGCCTCCTCGAAATACCCCCCCCGCCCTTCGACTCCAACCGACTCGTGGACGGAGATGTGGACACTCTTGACGAAGACATTGTTCCAGAGGTTTCCGAAGACCGGGTTCGAGAGCCGGAAGACAACAATATTCTGGACTGTCTCCTTTCCCAGATAGTGGTCGATGCGATAGACCTGGGGTTCGGCAAAGACCTGGAGAACCTCGCGGTTTAAGTCCCTGGCCGAGGCCAGGTCCCGCCCAAAGGGTTTCTCGACAATGATCCGGGTGAAGGGAGCGGGAGTCTCTCCCGTGTCTTCGTTGATCTTTGCCAGGCCGAAGCTCCCCAGGTTCCGGATGATCGGCACAAAATAGCTGGGCGGGGTGGCCAGGTAATACAGAACATTGCCCCGGGTCGGCTTTCTGAACTCGTCGGAGAGAAGGGTAGTCCGGATGGCCGTATATCCGTTGGGGTCGTCGAAGGTCATGGGGTGGTAAAAGATCTTCTTTTCGAACTCGGAAAAGAGATCGAGATGGTTTGTGCTCCGGGCAAAGGTCTGGACGGAGGCCCGGAGTTCCCCTCGAAACTCCTCGTGGGTCTTGGGACTTCGGGCAACACCAAGAATTCTTGTCTCGGGATGAAGCAATCCGTCGACCATCAGGTCGAAGAGGGCCGGAACGAGTTTCCTGTGAGTCAGGTCTCCTGATGCGCCAAAGATGACGATGGTCAGCGGGGGCGTGTCCGTGGACGGCGGCGTAGGCTGGACTTCACTCAATCCGGCACCCTGGAAGGGCGACTGGAGGCTGCTTGTCAAGGGAGATCCTTTCTTTTGTGAAAGATCCATGGCGGCCTTCTTGTACGGGTCCCTATGGGGGACGGCCCTCGCGAAGGGCCGTCATCCCTTCCGGATGGAGGCAATCTTTTTCTCGGTACTGGCCAGAAGACTTTCGAAGGATTTGTTGAAGGCCTCCACTCCCTCCCGGATCAGCTGGTTGTAAGCGGCTTCCAGCGAAATACCGATGTTCTGGATTTTTTCCAGGATCTCGTGGGGGTTGGGGAGAGTCCGGTCCTCTCTGTAGCGATCGATGGTCCGTATGGCCTTGCCGTGGTCGGCAAAGGCCCGGAGTGTTTCGGCAGGAACCGTGTTGACCGTGTCAGGCCCGATCAGGTTCTGGACATAGAGAACGTCAGAGTACTTCGGATTCTTGGTGCCAGTCGAGGCCCAGAGAGGGCGCTGGACTCGGGCGCCATGGGAGGCCAGATCCCCGAAGGTCTCCTTGTCGAAAAGTTTTTCAAAATTTTCATAGACGATCTGGGTATTGGCGATGCCGGCCATGCCCAGGAGGCCTGCGGCTTTTTTGGCAAGCGTCGGATCGGTGGCGGAGGCGGCTATTTCTTCGAGTTTCCGGTCGACCAAGGTGTCGAGCCGGCTGATGAACAGGCTGGCCACACTGTGGACCCGGGCGGGGTTGTGGCCTTTCGAGACATAGTCCCGGAGACCCGCGATATACGCCATGGCGGCCTTGCGATAGGCGTCGGGAGAAAAAAGGAGAGTCACATTGATCGAGATCCCTTCCGAGATCAGCTGCCGTATTGCGGGAATGCCTTCGGGGGTTCCCGGGATCTTTACGAGAAGGTTGGGACGATCGACCATCTGGTGGAGCGTTCGAGCCTCCACGACCGATTCTTCCGTGTCATGGGCGAGAAGCGGGTTCACCTCGATCGAGACATAGCCGTCCGCAAAGGAGGAGGTATCGTAGATCGGTCGAAAAAAGTCGCAGGCGCGCCGGACGTCCTCGACCATCAGGAGCCGGATGATATCGGTCGGGGAATGGTTTTCCCTGGCAAGACGGGTGATTTCCGCGTCATAGTCTGCGGAGCCGTTGATGGCCTTTTCGAAGATGGTGGGGTTGGAGGTGATCCCACGGATTCCCACCGAGCCGATGAGTTCTGCCAGCTCTCCCGAATCCATGAGGTGACGGCTGATGGTGTCGAGCCAAACGCTTTGCCCCTCTTTCAGCAGTTCTGCCACCGGTCCTTTGGGGGCGATGGGGGAAAGTTGTCCGGTATTCATTCTGGTCTCCTTGATTAGGGGCATGGTCAGGTCTGACAAGGGTCAGGCAAGGCCAAGCTCAGGCCATTGGGTGCGAATTCGTTCAAGGACCTTCTCAACGGAGAAGCCGAATTCCTCCATCAGACGGCCATAGGGGGCCGAGGCCCCAAAGTGGTCGAGGCCCACGGCGATCCCCCGTGATCCGATATACTTCCAGAAGCCCAAGGTGCTTCCTGCTTCGGCATAAAGACGCAGGGGACTTTCGCCCAGGACTGCTGACCTGTAAGCCACGGGTTGCCGGTCGAAAAGTGTTGTTGAAGGAAGGCTCACCAGGCGGGTGGGGATTCCCCTTTCGGTCAGGGCGTCCTGGACCTTCCAGAGAAGGGAGACTTCGCTCCCTGTTCCGATCAGGGTCACCCGTGGCGTTGAGGGGGAGTCACGGAGAACGTATCCCCCCTGAGGGACGCCGGTCTTGATGGAATCAAAAGGTGCATCAAGAATCGGGAGAGACTGCCGGGAAAGAACAAGGGCGACCGGCATCTCGTTCTGGGCCGTGATCCAGTCCATGGCGACCAGGGTTTCGTTGGCGTCGGCAGGGCGGATGACCGCCATTCCGGGAAGGGCGCGCAGGGCCGTCAGGTGTTCGACCGGCTGATGGGTGGGTCCGTCCTCTCCCAGGCCGATGCTGTCATGGGTCAGGACATAGAGGACAGGAAGACCCATCAGGGCGGAGAGGCGCATCGCTCCCTTCATGTAGTCCGAGAAGACGAGGAAGGTCCCTCCATAGGGTCGGACGGCTCTCGAGAGAGCCATTCCGTTCATGATCGCCCCCATGGCATGCTCCCGGACGCCGAAGTGAAGGTTCCTCCCCCCCGGGGTCCTGAGCTGGCAGTCCGGCTCGCCCTTGATGAGAGTGTTGTTCGAAGGAGCAAGATCCGCCGACCCTCCCCAGAGGAGGGGCTGCATGCGCGCAGCCTCCTGAAGGACCGTTCCGAAGGCCTGCCGGGTCGCCATTGGCTTGTCGGCAGGCGAAAAGGCCGGCAGGCGTTTGGAGAGGCCCGACGGGTGGATGCCCTTCATGGCCATCTCGAAGGTGGCGGCTTCCTCAGGGTGGGAGACCCGGTAGCGTGAAAAAAGCTCCTGCCATTCCTTTTCCTGGGTGGCCCCCCTCTCCGCGACCCGGTCAAAGATCTCCCGGACATCGTCCGGGACCAGAAATTCCGGTGAAAGGGGCCACCCCAGGTTTTCCTTCGTCCGGATGACCTCCTCCGGTCCCAATGGCGATCCGTGGACATGAGCCGTATCCTGGTAGGTCGGACTTCCGAATCCGATATGGGTCCGGATTGCGATCATCTTTGGCGAATCCCTCTCCTGGGGAAGCTGGAGGGCGGGGTCGGTCGCCCAGTCGAGGGCTTGGCGGACAAGCTTGGTGTCATTTCCGTCGGGGATTTCCCGGACAGCCCATCCCAGGGCCCGGAAGCGGGCGGGAGTATCTTCGGTGAAGGCCAAATCGGTGCTGCCGTCGATCGAGATATGGTTTCGGTCGTAGAGACAGATCAGGTTGGAGAGCCCCTGGTGGCCGGCGAAGGAGGCCGCCTCGTTCGAAATCCCCTCCATCATGTCTCCGTCACCGGCCTCGACAAAAACCCGGGGAGAAAGGATCGTCATGCCGGGCCGGTTGAAACGGAGGCCCAGGTAGCGGAGGGCCAACGCCATCCCCACCGCATTTCCGAATCCCTGTCCGAGAGGCCCGGTCGTGGTTTCGATTCCCTTAGTGTGGCCGTATTCCGGGTGTCCGGGTGTCCGGCTCCCCCATTGCCGGAATGACTTGAGATCGTCGATGGTCAGTCCGTATCCTGACAGGCAGAGCAGAGAATAGAGCAGCGCCGAGGAATGACCTCCGGAGAGGACGAACCGGTCCCGTCCCGGCCAGTCAGGATTTTTGGGGTTGGCCCGCAGGTAATCTCTCCAAAGAACGAATGCCGGGGGTGCGAATCCCATGGGGGTTCCTGGATGGCCGGAATTGGCTTTCTGGACAATGTCGACGGCAAGCATCCGGAGGGTGTTGATGGCCTTTAGTTCCATCTCCGGTGAAAGGGGCTGAAGGGGGGTCGCCATGGAATTCTCCTAAGATCTTCTGGACGGGTGATCGGATCCGGCTCTTCTTTTGGGATGGACCGATTCGGAACGACTTCGGCTGCGTCAAGTCAGGGATGTGTTCCTGTATTCGTTACTATTGCCTATTTTTCACCGGAAATCAAGGGAGTTTTCAGTCATGATTTTGTAAAGTTTCATATTTGAAGATAATTTGTGAAAGCAACCCTTGACCTTTTTTCATGGTTTTGTTAAGAGAAAAGGATTGTGGTTTTAATCAAAATTTTCTGAGACGACAGGCATTCCTATGGATATAACGGGAACGGGAAAGACAGGGCCGGTGATGTCAAACCGGGAAGAGGCTCGTGTGCAGGAGAGGGAGTCGACTCTCCAGGGAGCGGAACTTTTCGGCCTTTCGGATGAAAAGGTGGAAGGGCTTGGGCAGACGATCTCCCGCGCGATCTCCTGGCTGGTCTCCGCCCAAAATCCGAATGGATACTGGGTCGCCCCTCTCGAAGCCGATGCGACCATTCCCTCGGAGTACCTATTTCTCCACGAAATCATCGGAAGGCCGGTCGATCCGGGATTGCGGGGAAAAATTGTCGAGTCGATCCTGTCCCTTCAGGGAAAGGAGGGTGGCTGGCCCCTTTTCAAGGACGGGGATCCGGATATCAGTGCCACTGTCAAGGCCTACCTGGCTCTCAAGCTCTCCGGTTTTTCCCCCGAAGACCCAGCTCTCGTCCGAGCGAGGGCGTGGATCCTGTCTCGAGGAGGGGCGGGGAAGGTCAACGTCTTTACCAGGATCGCCCTTGCCGTCTTTGGCCAGTATGACTGGGAAAAGGTTCCCGCCCTTCCGGCCGAGATGGTGCTCCTCCCGTCATGGTTTCCCTTTTCTATCTACTCGGTCTCCTACTGGTCGAGGACGGTGATCGTTCCCCTTCTTTTCATCTATCACCATCGTCCTCTGGTCAAACTTTCCCCCGAACGAGGGATCTCCGAACTTTTTGACCCGGCTCATCCGGACGGGGAGAGGTTTCTGCCCTCCAGGAAATTCTTCACATTTCGAAACGTCTTTCTGAGGCTTGATTCTCTCCTGCGCTTCTGGAACCGTCATCCCGTCCCCTTCCTCAGAAAAAGGGCCCTGAAGGCGGCCATGGAATGGATGGTGCCTCGCCTGGCCGGTGAAGGCGGACTCGGGGCGATCTATCCGGCCATGGCCAACAGCGCCGTTGCCCTCCACCTTTCCGGGTATGGTCTCGCCCATCCCCTGATGCAACGCGTTCTTTCGTCGATTGATGACCTTGTTCTCCCCATGGGGGAGAAAGTCCTGGTCCAGCCCTGCGTCTCACCGATCTGGGATACGGCTCTGGCACTGGGGGCTCTTGTCGAGGCCGGACTTTCTCCTGATTCCCCGACAATCGACAGGGCCATGGAATGGTATCGCTCCCGGGAGGTGCATGTGGCGGGGGACTGGACAGTGCGGGTCCCGGACTGCGAACCCGGTGGATGGGCCTTTCAGTTTGAAAACGAATACTATCCGGATGTCGATGATACGGCGATGGTTCTCATGGGCATGGCCAAGATCTTTCCCTATCGTCCTGATCTCGCGGCACGGATGGATGACGTCTTTCGCCGGGCTTGCCGGTGGGTGGTGGCCATGCAGGGAACGGACGGGGGATGGGCGGCCTTCGACAAGGACAACGACATGCTAATTCTGAACAACATTCCCTTTGCCGACCATGGAGCCTTGCTCGATCCCAGCACTGCCGACCTGACGGGTCGGGTTCTGGAGCTTCTGGGTGGGCTCGGGTACGGTCCGGACTTCCCTCCAGCCGCCCGGGCCATACGTTATCTGAGGCGTGAACAGGAGAAGGATGGCTCCTGGTTCGGGCGTTGGGGAGTGAACTATATCTATGGAACCTGGTCGGTCATCGCCGGTCTCAAGAGCATCGGGGTCGGAATGGATGAGCCCTGGATCATCCGTGCGATGAACTATCTTCTTGAACGCCAGAACGAGGACGGAGGATGGGGCGAGGATTGTCTTTCCTACGCCTCATCAGATTTTTCCGGAAGAGGGGCTTCGACCCCGTCGCAGACAGCCTGGGCCCTTATCTCGCTTCTTCACGGAGGGTACTGCGATCATCCCTCCGTCGGGAAGGGAATCCGCTACCTTGTCTCCCGCATGGGAGAGGACGGAACCTGGCAGGAAGAGCTCTTTACCGGAACGGGTTTCCCGCGTGTCTTCTACTTGCGCTATCACATGTATCGCCATTATTTTCCGCTCTGGGCGCTTTCCCTCTACCGCAACCTGAAGAAAAACGGCATGGCGCTGGGCCATGAGCGCGTGGCGGTCTGGAAACGCTCCCCTTACGCACCCATCCGAAACAGTGCCTGAGACCTCCCATCGTCCCTTTCGTCGCTTTCTTGTGGTGACGGCGCTCAGGGACGAGGCTGTGACATTCTGCCGGGGGGCCGGCCTGTCATTTTATCCTCTGTCCCTCGACCGCGCCTTGGGCGCGGACCCCGGCGGAAACTGGCGCGAGGGGGGAGGGGTCCCTGTCATCTATTCCGGCCCCGGATCCTGGGGACTCGACAACCTTGGAACTCTTTTCTCCGGGGGAGGCGTGGGCTTGGTCCTTTTTTGCGGGTTTGCCGGAGGGATCTCTCCCTCCCTCATGGCGGGAGACATTCTTGTTGCGACCCGGGTCATGAAATCCGGCTCTGAAAGTTATCCCGTCTTTCCACCGGACTTTCTCTCCCGCCGGTTCAGGACCGGCCTGATTCTCACTGTGGGCAACCCCGTTTCCACGCCAGCGGAGAAGGTCCGGATCCAGGCCGAGACCGGGGGGGATGTGGTGGATATGGAGAGTGCGGATTGGCTCGCCTGTGCCTTGCGACACTCGGTTCAGGGCTGGGTGGTCAGGGTCGTGTCGGATGCGGCAGGAGAAACCCTTCCGCCGGAAATGATGGATTTTGTTGACAGCCATGGGGAGACCTCTCTTCGCGGGATCGTGAAAACGCTTCTCATGAGACCGGGGTTGATTCCCGCGATTTTTTCGCTCGTCAGGGGGATGGTCAGGGCCCATAAATCTCTCCGGGATCTGGGAAGACTCGTTTCGCAGCAAGTCGAGTCCGGCTATGGTCCGGAAGGAGATTTCCGTTGAATGAGGAGAAAAGCTGGAGAAGAGGAGCGGGATGGCTTGCCTCTCTCCTAATCCAGACGGGGATGGTCCTTTTACTCATATCGCCATCATGGGGGGCCGGCCCTGTTTCCCCCGGCATCCCCCCGGCACCGGTGGCAACCACCCTGGGTCCCCAGGGCCTCTCCTTTCCGACCCTTCCCATCGGGTCTCCTCCACCCTTCAGCTATAGCACTCCCTTTGACAACACTGTGGTGGTTCCTCTTCCCGCGATCGGAGATTCCTACAACTCGGGGGTGACCTACGGCACGATCATTCCGATCCTCTATGCGAAACCCTCTGGACGGATCACGTCGATCTTCGCCCCCTCGGTCATGTACAACTCCTACATGGGCCTTGAAACCGGCTTCCGGTACTACCGCTATTACAAGGGTAATCTCAAGAGATGGCATGTCATTGCCATCCAGTCCAATTCCATCATGAACTTCTACGAGTTCCACTACCGGGACCTCTCCATGGACAACGGACGGTATATCGTGGATGTTCGGGTGAAGGACTTCAAGAATCCGACCGCCAGATTCTATGGGATCGGACCGACCTCCTCCTTCGGAGACCAGTCAAACTTCACCCTGGCGACCACCTCGGTCCACGGGACCTTCGGGGGAAATTTCGACGACCAGAAGATCCGGGTCTGGTTCATGGAACGTTACCGCTCGTATGGGGCCTCGCCCGGACAGGTTCCGAGCATGCCCTACACGGGGCTTCTCTTCCCGGATGCCCCCGGATTTGCGACTGGAGCCCAGATCCTGACACACCGGGTCGATGCGACTTACGATACAAGGGACAACCATCTGATCCCTTCTTCGGGAACCTATGCCAGGATATTTGCAGAGCTCGACAACAACATGACCCCCGGCCAGGCAAGCCTTTTCGACCGTTTCGACGCCGAATACAAATACTGGCTCGCCCACGGGAGCAACGACCAGAATGTTCTGGCCATCCGGGCCATGATCAATTTGATGAATGGTCCCAATATTCCCTTCTTTGCCATGAGCATGCTGGGCGGAGCCTATACGCTGGAGGGATTCGGAACCGGACGCTATTATGATTTTGATGCCTCTTTGTTCAATATCGAGGAACGGATTGCGGCATTCGACATGAATCTTTTCAACGTGGAGTCGGAGTGGCAGGTGGCGCCCTTCCTTGGGATCGGTGAGGTCTTTCGGGATGCCAACCAGGTGACCCAATGGGGAAACTATGCCGTCAATCCGGGGGTCGGGTTTCGTGCCCTGGTCAAACCCAATGTCGTCGGTCGGCTCGACATCGGTTATTCGACAGAGGCAGGGGCCGTGACATACGTCGGGATCGGGTTTCCCTTTTGAGCCATCCTTCTGTACCGGTCCCGGACCTTCTGGACGGTCTTGTCGTCCGGCTCTTCCTCGGCACGGATAAAGGCTGCCGGCTGACGGTCGGAAAACAGGCAGAGGGGAAGCGAGACCGGGGTCACAAGAAGATCGATGGGAGCGCCAACCGCCATCTCTGCCAGGAGATCGACGGAACTGATCTGCCTGTGCCAGTCCAGGGCGCTGGCCGGCCGGTCGAAAAGGCAGAGAAGAAGGCTTCCCCGGATGTGGCTTCCCCGGTGCTCGAGATCTCCGGAGGAAGACGGGACATAACGCCGGATCTTGTATCCGGTTTCCCTGAACAGTCCGGTATAGCGGGTGATGTGGAGATTGCCGGCCCTGTCGAACCAGGCCACCTCGTTTTCCCTGAAAAGGTGGTGACCGATCGTGAACCGGGGATTGTTCCAGGAAAAGCCCATTGACTGGAGGATCCGGACCATTCGCGGATGTTCCGGGGACCCGGGGGGATAGGTGTCGGGAAGCTTGAGCCCGGTCCTGTCCAGAACGGACTGGTCCGAGAGGGGAACGGGGGCGCTTTGGCAGGAAGAAAGCAGAAGGATCATCATTCCCGCAAGGGCAAAGAGCGAGACCCTTCCGGAACGGAAGAACCACCGGTCCTGGCGGGTGTTGTCGGTGATCGGTTCGATGGGAGGCACATCCTCAGAATTTCGTTGGACCCTGCCGGAATTGTGAACCCTCATTTTCCGGCAATGTGTTGCAGGACATCCTGCCACTCGAAAGGCAAGCTGTCAACATCTCAACACGGGAATTCATTTTTTTTGGAAACCGGTGGGTTTTAAGTTACTCCTTATTGGAACCGGAAACTTTGGGAAGAGAGGGTCGTCTTCCCCCGGGTCAGGCGGACTTCCACCCGGGGATGAACCGGGCGCGATTGGGAAATGGCACGGGAATCCCCCTGATTCCAGTGGGGGGCTGAGTGAAAAATCCGATGGACAAATCTTTTAGGATCATGGCATGATTGAAGAATGAATGCTCCATTTTCGCAACCACTTTCCCTCGTAACCGGAGCCACCGGCTTTGTGGGCTCATGGGTCGCCGCTCTTCTGGTGGAGTCCGGAGAGAAAATCCGGTGTCTTCGCCGCAAGGAATCTTCAACGGCTAACCTTCCCCCCGAAAGCCCTATGGTCCAATGGGTGGAAGGTGACCTTCTCGATCGGGCCTCCCTTGATCGTGCCATGGAGGGTGTGGACACCCTCTACCATGTTGCGGCTGACTACCGCCTCTGGTCTCCCAAAAGGGGCGAGATTCTTTTCTCCAATGTGTCGGGGACCCGCAATATCCTGGAAGCGGCCCTTGAGGCCGGGGTTTCCCGTGTGGTCTACTGCAGCAGCGTCGCCGCCCTCGGGGCCCGGACCGACGGGATCCCCATCGACGAATCCATGGCTGTCGATAGACAATCGCTAGTTGGAGAGTATAAAATTTCGAAGTACGAGGCCGAGCAGGTGGCTCTCTCGTTTGCTGACCGCCTGTCTCTTGTGGTGGTCAATCCTTCCGCGCCGATCGGAGCCCGGGACATCAAGCCCACCCCCACGGGACGCATCGTCCTCGATTACCTCAAGGGCCGCATGAAGGCCTCCATTCACACAGGGCTTAATGTCATTCACGTGATGGATGTGGCGAGGGGGCATCTTCTTGCCGCACGTCATGGCAAGCCGGGGGAGAAATATATCCTGGCAGGGCGGAACATGACTCTTTTCGAAGTGTTCCGGTCCCTCGAGGCTGTAACGGGAATTCCCGCTCCGACCGTGACCGTTCCCCGGGGGGTTGTCCTTCCGCTTGCCTTTCTGTCGGAGGGATTTTCACGTCTGACGGGCCGGGAGCCCATGATTCCTCTCGAGGGGGTTCGCATGGCAAAAAAACTCATGTATTATGATGGAAGCCGTGCCGTTCGCGAACTGGGTCTTGCTGTAACGCCGGTGGAGGAGGCATTCAGGGATGCGGTTCGCTATTTTGCATCCTCCGGATATCTTGATTCCTCCCTGTCCGAAAGGCTCCTCGGACGAATTGCCTGATTCTCTGGAGCGTCAGCCATCCCTTGGGGTGTGCCGACCTGAACGATATACATATCTTCGATATGCGTGCTGCGAAAACAATATGGAGGGGTGAATGGAAATATTTCTGACGGAATATGCCGGCGTCTGCGTTGGAGTGAAGAGGGCGATCAAGATGGCTCATCGGACAGCGGAGGAGTCTTCCGGCCCTATCTTCGTCCTGCATGAAATCGTTCACAATACCCATGTGGTCAACGACCTGGCAAACCGCGGCGTCCATTCGGTGGACGATGTCTCCGAGGTCCAGGGAGGAACATTGATCATCAGTGCCCATGGGGTCTCCCCGAGCGTCATCGATGAGGCGAAGTCGCGCAATCTCGATGTCGTTGACACCACATGTCCTCTGGTCTCCAAAATTCACCGGATCGTCAAGGCCCTGGCAGACAAGAACTACACGATCCTGCTTCTCGGAGAAAAAAGCCATGACGAGGTGATGGGGGTCCAGGGCCATGCCGAGGATCATATCCATATCTTTCACCGCAAGGAAGAAATCTCGGGCCTGCCCCTGACCAATGGTCCGGTGGCCCTCGTGTCACAGACGACCCAATCGATCAAGTATTTCGACGAGATCCTGGAACTCCTTCTCAAGCGCTATCCCCAGCTTGAGGTCCACAACACAATCTGCGACGCCACTGAGAAGCGCCAGACCTCGGCCTTGGCCATTGCGGGAAACATGGATGTCATGATTACTGTCGGTTCCATGAGCTCTGCCAATTCCCGACGTCTTCAGGAGGTTTCCGGGGGGCTCTGTGCGGCCTCCTACCTCGTTGACCAGGCTTCCGAAGTCCAGGCGGAATGGTTTTCAGGCCGCGAGCGTGTGGGAGTGACGGCCGGTGCCTCCACACCCGATTACCTGATCGAGGATGTTATCGAGAAACTCAAGGAAATATCCCTTCAAAAAGGAGTGGCGCCTTCGGTCATCCGAAACGAGTCGGCCGAAGAAGAGTTTATCGAGGTCCACTGAACCAAAGGAAGCCGACAATTCCAGCATCGAGGGGATAACGCCGGACGTCCATTATGGCCGGCACATTGATTTGAAAGGATGCCATGGCGACAAAGCGGACACTTTTCCTGAACCCTCCCTCATTCGACGACTTTGATGGAGGAGCAGGTGCACGATATCAGGCCACCCGGGAGGTGCGCTCCTTCTGGTACCCGACCTGGCTTACTTACCCGGCCGGAATGCTCGAGAATTCTCTTGTGGTTGATGCTCCCGCCCAGAACATGGGGAGAGAGGAGACGCTCGGACTGGCCAAATCCTTTGACATGGTCGTCCTTTATACGAGCACCCCTTCTCTCAAGAACGACATTGCGACGGCCCAGGGACTGAAAGAGCGAAATCCTTCCATGCTGGTGGGCTTTGTGGGTCCTCATCCCTCCGTATTACCGGAGCTGACTCTCAAGGCCGATCCTGTCATCGACTTCGTGGTCAGGGAAGAGTTCGATTATGTGATCCCGGAGATCGCAAATGGGGCCAGGCTCGAGGATGTGGCCGGAATCCATTTCAGGAAGGACGGGGCCATCATCGGGAATCCGGACCGCCCGGTCATCGAGGATCTCGATGCCCTTCCCTTTGCGTCCAAAGTCTATGCAAGAGATCTCAAAATCAGTGACTACGAGATTCCCTGGATGAAGTTCCCTTACATTTCGATCTATACGGGACGGGGATGCGGAAGCAAATGCACCTTCTGCCTCTGGCCCCAGACCTTCTCCGGAAATGTCTACCGGGTTCGTTCAGTGGAGAATGTCCTCGAAGAGGTCGCCTATATCAAGAAAACCTTCCCGGGCATCAAGGAACTCTTTTTTGACGACGACACTCTGACAGAGTATCGGGACAGGACACGGGAGCTGGCAAAGGGACTCAAGGCCTTCAACCTGTCATGGGGGTGTAACTCCAAGGCAAACGTGGACTTTGAAACTCTCCGCATCATGCGGGATTCGGGATGCCGGGTCATGGTCGTCGGCTACGAATCCGGCAACCAGCAAATCCTCAACAATGTCAAAAAGGGGATTCGCGTGGACCAGGCGGAAAAGTTCACCCGGGACGCCCATCAGCTGGGAATGACCATTCATGGAACTTTCATGGTCGGTCTTCCCGGTGAGACGACGGAGACGATCGACGAAACCATCGCCTTTGCGAGCCGTCTCAATATCGAGACCCTCCAGGTCTCCCTGGCCTCGCCCTACCCCGGAACCCATTTTTACGAATATGCGAAGGAAAACGGGTATCTGGTCGATGCGGAGATGGTCTCTGACGACGGTTTCCAGTCGGTCAATATTGTCTATCCGGAAATTACCTCGCGCGAAATCTTTATGGCCGTGCCAAAGTTTTACCGTCAGTACTATTTTCGGCCACGTTATGTGCTGAAGGTCTTGCGCCGGGCCATGTTCAGCTATTCCGAACTCAAGAAAACCGTCCGCGAAGCCCGTGAGTTTTTCCGTTTCATGGCCAAACGGAGGGAATCGGAAAAGGCGCATCAGACCACATGAACCCCCACAGGTCCCGATGAATCCTACCGGCATCCTGTTCGCCGCCGGTGGCGTCTCGCTTTTTATTGCAGCCATCGGCGTCTTCTTTGACGGTCTGGCCCTGTTCGGGGCAGACCGTCTTTTGCGTAGTCGTCGGGAATCCTGGGTTCCTGACGGCGTTCTTCCGCCCATCCTGATGATCAAGCCTGTCCGCGGTCTCGACCATGGAGCCCGTGAGAACTTTCTCTCCTTCATCGAACAGCGCTATCCCAACTTCCGGATCATCTTTACGGTCGATTCCCCCGACGATCCTGCCGTTCAGCTGATTCGTGAACTCGAGTCGCTCTATCCGGAAAAGGTCTCCCTGGCCATCGTCTCCGAAAGGTCCGGGACTAACAAAAAAATGAACAAGGTTGCGGCCGTGGCCCGGGATGTGACCGATCCCTTCATCCTGTTAAACGACAGCGATATCCGTGTCGGACCGACCTACCTTCGGGAAATCGTTCTCCCCATTCTTTCCGAGCCCGATGTTGGAGCCGTGACCTGCCTTCAGCGGGGAACCCCCGAGGGGGGATTCTCTTCGAGGCTTTCGGCCATGCTTTTGAACAGTGAGATGATACCCCAGGCCCTTGTTGCCTATGTGCTTATGCCACTGACATATCTCTATGGACCGACAATGCTTTTTCGTGGGGAGGCCATCCGGGCTATCGGCGGTTTCGATGTCATGAAGGACTATCTGGCCGATGACTACCACCTCGGACGACTGATTCATGAAAAGGGATACCGGATCATTCTCTCTCCCACTCTGATCGATGCCCAGATCCGTGACGAGACCCTGTCGTCCATCTTTTCCCATGAAATCCGTTGGGCCCGGACCTATTCCAGCCTCCGGCCTTTCGGATATGGTCTCTCCCTTTTCGTCCGCCCGATCCTGTTTGTCTTCCTGGCTTTCATCTTTGGGATCTTCTCGGGCAATCCCGCCCTTTCGGTGGGGGCCGCAGGTCTCTATGTCCTTCATGTGGCCCTGGTCTCCTACCTCACACGGCAGTTTCTCGATCGCCCCATGACCCACAGGGACACGGGCGTCTGGCTCATGAGGGAGATTGTCTCCCTTGTCGCCTATTTCGGAAGTTTCGGGCGCCGTATCATGTGGCGGGGACACCGGTACCGGATCCTTCCGGGAGGGGCCCTCAAACCCCTCGATCTTCCCAATTCCACCGGGGATGGGATCCCCGATACTTCCAGGTCCTGATGTTTTCCTATGCCGGACTGCTTCTTCTTTTTTTCCTTGCGCTCCTTCTTGAGGATATCGGATTCATCCTCCTCTCCCGAGGGATGAAGGCCACCAGGGCGGAAAACGGAGGCGGGAGACTCCGGGCAATCCTTCGTCACCCGGAGATCCTTCTTGGCGTCTTCCTCCAGGCTCTCTATTTCGTCCTTCTTCTGGGCCTCCTGAGAGAACTTCCGGTCAGCCTCGTCGTTCCGATGACCGGCTTCGGCTATGTCCTGACCGCACTTCTCGCCCGCCTTTTTCTAGGGGAAGGAGTCCCCCTTCTCCGATGGGGGGGAATCTCCCTGATCACTATCGGGGTCGCCCTGATCGCCCGGTCCGGAACCAGCTGAACCCGTGCATCTATTCTTGTCTACCCTCCACTTCCGGTGGTACGTTTTTTTCTTCTGGGGGGTCGGACTTCTGACTCTGTCACGGGCCATAGGTTTTCCTGGAGCCTTTCTCCGCTTTCTTCTTGCCTATGGGATCGCCTATTTCTGCGAATGGTCTTCCGCCCGGCCCGGCGGGTGGTTTCCCTTTGGCCATTACCGCTATCTTCCCACGACCACGTCGAAGGAGATCTGGATCGGGATTCTTCCTCTGATGGATTCCCTCTCCTTTGCCTTCCTTGCCGTGGGGTCGCTGGGAGTCTCCGCCCTCTTTGAAGGCCGGAGTCTTCGTGAATCCCTTCTCCTCCCCTGGCAGGACTTCTCCCGGATCCTTGTCCGGGGGATTCTTCTTTTTGTCATGATCGACATGGTGATCGACCCCGTGGCGCTCAGGGGAGACCGGTGGTTTCTAGGCCAGATTTATGACTACCCCGATGGGGGGCCCTATTTCGGCGTCACCCTGTCGAACTTTGCCGGATGGGCTGTCACCGGGTTCTTCATCATGACTCTCTGGCGGTTTCTCCCCCTGGTCTCCCCCGGAACCGGGAGCCCGGACCGTCTTGATCCCGCCCTCTCCATCTCCATTTACGGAATTGTCTTTCTCTTCAACCTCTCCGTTGCCATTTTCCTGAAGGAGTGGGGAATCGCGGGGGCCGATCTTCTCCTGGGAGGGATCCTGGCCGGGGCCCTTCTTCTTGTGAGGGCCAGGAAGGCTGGTTGCGGCGGGGGCTGAGAGCCGGTCAGGAAAGCTCCTCCGGAAGTCCCTTTCATTCTCCGGGGCGGGGGAGGCTCTTCGATGAGTCCCGGAAATTGCCTCAAAAGACCCGTTTTTCGTTGACCCTTCCCTGTTCTGGCCGTATAATTTCCTCATGGATAATGTGTCAGAATCCCTTGAGAGGGAAAGCGGGCCGACGGCAGTGGTTCTGATCGGCCACGGAAGTCCCCTTGCCGAGGGGAACAGGCATTTTCGGGAGACAGTGGCAAAACTTATGCCCAGACTGCCTCCGGAATGGGTGGTCCGGGAGGCCTTTCTCGAACATGCCGAACCGGAAGTCCGGACGGTTCTCCGTGAACTGGCCCAGATGAAGGCTTCGATCCACCTTTTTCCATTTCTTCTCTTCGATGCCGGACATTCCAAGGGGGACGTCTGGGGCTTCATGGGCGAGCTGGCCCGGGAGTTTCCGAATGTGACGGTCGTCCGCGAGTGGGCCATCGGGACTGATCAGGCTCCTGTCTCAGTCATCCTTGAGCTTCTTCCTCCCAAAGACCCCGAGATCCGGGACCAGGTGGTGATTGTGGGACGGGGAAGCCTCGATCCGGGAGCGAATGCCTCCCTTTACTACCAGGGTCGCCGCCTTTGGGAGCGTCGTCGAGGACGCGAATTTCTCTATTCCTTTATCGGGGTGACCGAGCCCCGCTATCGTCCGTTGCTGGAAACACTTGAGCCTTCGGGGTTCGACAGGATTCTGGTGGTCCCTTATTTTCTCTTCGAGGGGGTTCTCATGGAGAGGATCAGAAAGGGTCTCGAAGACTTCCTGGCCCGTCATCCCCTCCCGCACGGAGGGGTCGTCACTCCCCCTTTTGGTGATCATCCGATTCTTATTGAGGCCATTGCCGGGCGGCTCACCCGCCTGGTCAAAAACCGTCGGACCGTCATGCCCCGGTGGCTCGCACTTGATCCACCGGCATCCGCCACTCTTTAACCAAAAGGCCGTTCATGGGCTCAGCTCTCCTATCCAATGACCTTTTTCTGCGGGCCTGCCGCCGGGAAAGGCTTGATCGTCCCCCCATCTGGATCATGCGACAGGCGGGTCGCTACATGCCCGAATATCAGGAAATCCGCAAAAAGACGACCTTTCTTGGACTGTGCAAGACGCCGGAGCTTGCCGCGCAGGCGACCCTTCTGCCCATCGATCTTCTGGGTCTTGACGCCGCCATCCTCTTCTCGGACATCCTCATCCCCGTCGAGGCGATGGGGCTCGATCTCGAATTCACCGAGCACAAGGGGCCACGTTTTTCCAATCCTGTCAGGACCGATGCCGACATCGACCGTCTTGTGGTTCCTGAGGCCCGCAAGGCCACCGGTTTTGTTGCCGACGCGGTGCGACTCATTAACAAGAGGCTGGATGGGCGGGTCCCGCTCCTGGGATTTTCAGGGTCCCCCTTCACGCTTGCCACCTATATGGTCGAGGGGGAGACCTCAAAGGAGTTCACCCGCGTCAAGCGGATGATCTTTGGAAATCCCCGCGGTTACCGTTCCCTGATGGAAAAGGTGACCCGAACGGTCATCGACTATCTCGAGATGCAGATCGAGGCGGGGATCCACGCCTACCAGCTTTTCGACACCTGGGCCGGCTCCCTCTGCGCCGAACATTATCGGGAGTATGCCCTTCCCTACACCCAGGAGGTGGTCCGGGCTCTTTCAAGGCATAAGATTCCGTCGATTCTCTATGTAAATGGAACCTGCGCCCTCCTCGATGACATGAACCGGGCCGGAACGGACGTCCTGTCCATTGACTGGCGTCTTCCGCTTGAACGGGCCATCCCCCGGGTCTCGGAAGACAAGGTTCTTCAGGGCAATCTCGATCCGGTCGTGCTTCTGACAACGAGAAATGCGCTCGAATCCGAGGTAAAACGGATCATGTCCGGGGTGGGAAGCCGTCCCGGCTTCATCTTCAACCTCGGTCACGGGATCCTTCCCGAAACCCCCGTCGAAATGGCCCGCCATTTGGTTAACATTGTCCAGAATGGACTCGCTTAGCCCCGAAACAAAGGAGTCAGGTCCTGTCATGATGAATCATGTGGATATCGGTCTTCTCAAAAAGTACGACCGTCCGGGTCCCCGCTACACCAGCTATCCGACCGCTCCGGTCTGGACGGAGGAGTTCGGCGAGAAGGAGGCCCGGACGGAGCTTCTGCGTTCGAACAATGCAACCCCTCCCCGGGATATTTCCCTGTATTTTCACATCCCTTTCTGCGAATCTCTCTGTTATTTTTGCGGGTGTAGCACGATCATCACCCGGGACAAGGCCAAGGCCGAGGAATATAACGACTTTCTCGCCAGGGAGATGGGGGTGATCGCGCCCCTGGTCGACCGGAACAGGAAGGTTGTCCAGCTCCATCTGGGGGGCGGCACTCCCTCGAGTCTCACTTCGTCCCAGACGCGAAAGCTCTTCCGGAACATTGACCAGCATTTCGCGGTCGATTACAAGGGGGGAGAAATTTCGGTCGAAATCGATCCCCGGGAGTCCTCGAACGACTATCTCGAGACACTGAAGGCGGTCGGGGTCAACCGGATCAGCATGGGTGTCCAGGATTTCGATCCCACCGTCCAGACGGCGGTCCACAGGGTTCAGCCTCTGGAGCTGACCGAGCGGGTCTTCCGGAAATGCCGGGATCTGGACTTCCACAGCATCAACATCGACCTCATCTACGGCCTTCCCTTTCAGACCGTGGAAAGTTTTGCGAAGACGCTAGACCAGATCGTCGCCCTTTCACCTGACCGGATTGCTGTTTTCAATTACGCCCACGTTCCCTGGCTGAAAAAGCACATGGTTCTGATCCGGGAATCGACTCTCCCGCCCCCCGATGTCAAGTTCGCACTCATCAGCCTGATCGGGGAAAAGCTCGGGAAGGCGGGATACCGTTTTATCGGGATGGACCACTTCGCGAAGCCCGATGACGAGCTTTTTCGGGCCCAGGTCGAAAAGACGCTCTACCGGAATTTCCAGGGGTACACGACGAAAAAGAATGCCGACCTTCTGGGTTTTGGAGTGACCGCGATCAGTATGCTGGACGAAGCTTACTGGCAAAACGTCAAAGCCCTTCCGGACTATGCCGCCAGAACCCTCTCCGGCAGAATCGGCGCATTCCGGGGTTTCAGGCTCTCGAAGGATGACCGGATGCGACGGGAGATCATCTCCCGCATCATGTGCGATCTGGAGATCGATCGCAAAAAGGTCCTCGCCCCCTACGGGGAGAATTTCGACACCTATTTCGCACAGGAAATAGGAGTTCTGGAAGGGTTTGTTCCGGACGGACTGATCGAGATTTCTCCGGAGAGGATCCTGATCACTTCGCTTGGAAGGATCTTCCTTCGGAACATTGCCATGGTCTTCGATGCCTACCTGAAGGAAGCTCCGAAAGGTCCGCTTTTTTCCCGGACCCTCTGAGACCCCCGACCCCCTGTCCGGATCCGCCCATCGGCAGATCCGGACAGCCCTCTTCTTACAAGGATTTCCAGAGGCTTTTCTGGCCGGTTGCCCTCCTGAGAACCTCCTCCATCCGATCAACAGGCGCCTTCTTTCCGGTCCATAACTCAAAGGCCAGGGCCCCCTGGCAAAGGAGCATTCCCAACCCGTTCTGCCGGGGAGACTTCGTGGGATCCCCCATCCGAAGAAAGGGCGTTCTCCCGTCGAAGGACTTCTTGTCCGGTCCCCATGCCGCATAGGACAGGTCGAAGAGGGGAATTCCGGAAAGAGAAATGTCGGCCAGGGGAGGGAAGGGAGGGTGGCCATCCGGGAAGGCATGAAGAGAAAGGGTATTGACTAGAAGGGGAGCCGGGGACTCCCGGAGCCAATCCTTCCAGGAAGGGTCGTCCAGGGCACAGGGATGGCGGTTCGGGATCATGGCTGGCAAGGGGCCTTCCAGGAGTTGCCTGGCCCTTGTAAGAGTCCGGTTGACAAGGCAGACTCCTCCGATCCGACGCCGGGCGAGGGCCCAGAGGACAGCGCGGGCCGATCCGCCGGCCCCGAAGATCAGCACCCGGGAGGGAAAAGGAAGATGGTTTTCCTCCAGAAACCGCTCAAGGGCCTGAAGAAATCCCGGTCCATCCGTGTTGTCCCCGATCCAGTCCCCCCGCTGGCTGATGACAGTGTTGACCGCCCCGATTTCCCGGGCAGTCTCGGATATCCTGTCCGTCTCCCGAATCATGATCTCCTTGTGGGGGAGGGTAATGTTGAACCCCGAGACATTGAGTGTCCGGAGGGCGGAGAGTCCCTGTTTCAATGCCTCCGGCGGGATATCGAAGGGGAGGTAGGCGGCCTCGATCCCGGCCTCGTCGAAGGCCGCCTGCTGGAAGAGCGGGGAGAGCGAGTGGGAGACGGGGTGGCCGATGATGGCAAAAAACTGTCTCACGGAAGACTCCGAAAAAGAATACGGGCCCGGAAAATACGGGCCCGTATTGATAGAAAGACGCAAGGAAGTCCGGGGTCTACTGGATCCAGCGTTTTGCCTCGGTCCTGTAAACGGATTCGGCCTTTTTGACGGCATCGGCATAGTCGGCGGTCGCCTTGCGGAGGGTGTCGGTGTACTCCCTGAGAGCGATTGCGACAGCCTCCTGGCGAATGGCCCGGGCCCGGGCGATGGCCACGGCAAAGTCCTTTGCGGCTCCCTTGATCTTGTCCTTAAGGTGGGCGTCGAAGCCCGAGCTCTGGGCAACCTCTTCCTTGACGGTATTGATTTTGAGTGTCACCTCCCTGTTGGCTCTCTCGGTCGCCTTGTCGTAGGTGGCATCGGCCTTGCCCTTGGCTTGATCGAACCTCTTGCGGGCATCTGCGAGGGTCTTGTGGTAAAGGGACGAGGCCCGGGAGATCACGGAATCGTAATGTCCCACGGCCCGTGTGACCCGGGAGGTATCCGTCATGTTTTGTGCAAGGGCTTGGGATAAGGGAAGAGCGGTCGCGACAGTTCCGGAGAGAAAAAGAGCCAAAAGGGTCTTTGTGGCGAATCTTCTGGAAATGAAGGATCTGGTTGTCATAAGCCCCTCTTTTTAAAAGGTGGTGTGGAAACCGGTCCCCGCCATCCTAGCATAGAAATCCCCCGGTTTGGGAGAGGAATTCCCGGGCAATTGGTGCTTGCGGATCAAGAGGATTCGACAAATCCGACCTTCGCTGGAATGTCGGCCGGGGAACCCGTGTTCAACCACACGGGATTTCGAAGAGGTCGCGGGGCTTTCAATGGCTAATGAAGGGATTCGTCACCTGGCCATTGGCCTCAAGATTTCGGAGACAATCAGACTCGCGGGAGAGTGACGTCTGTTCCTCCGAAGACAAGCCAAAGACTCTGGATTCAAAGGGAGAGGCTTTTCTCCAGGGGGACAGAATCCGGGGAAATGAAGCAAGGTCGATCGTCAATGGACCCCATTCCGGCGTGATCTGGCCGGGGCTATGGTGCACCTGTCCCGATCCCGATTCCGATGTTGGATGAAAACTTCGCAGATAAAAAGTTATATCTACCCTGAAGGAGAGGAGTTTTCCTGTGGATGATCGATTCGGATTCCCCCTGTCAGTGGGAGGGCGGAATGTCTTCAAATTGTCTGGTTTGAAGCGGCCTGAAACTGGAAAAATGGAATTTTTCGTTTTGAAGCTCCAAAAAGGAATTCCTCCTGAATGCCTGATGGTCATGGCCTATTGGGGCGTTTCAGAAAGGCGAGATCCAGGATCGTTGAGGTCAAGGAAAATCATTTTGAACCTTGCTGAAAATGAGATATCTGGTATTCTTTCCATGGATGAGATAAGCCACATTTTTAATAAGGAGGGTTTTATGAATAATAAATTCTTCCTAGGTATTACAATAATAATATTTCTTTTTTGTTTCAGCGGGATGCCTTCGATGGTGTGGGGAGCTGAAAGTCCCTCTCCAGCACAATCTCAGAATCCGGACGTTCCCGGACTTTCGAAATACGATCAGAGAAAGGATTTTGCGGGGGCTTGGGTGGTCGGGCTAGCCGGCGGAATGGATGTTCCCACCCAAGGAATCACCTCTGAAATCAATTCTTCCCTAAATTATGATGTCAATTTGAACGCTCTTTATGGTGTTGCACATTTTGAGACTATCCCTTTGAATACATTAGTAGGTCTGACTCTCGACATTAGCGGGCATCCGGTGAATCTTGCGTCAAATGACTTTAATCTTGGTCAAGCGACCAGCTTTTCTATACTTCCCACTCTTGAATTTAGATCTGACAAAATTAATAATTTTTCAATTTATGGATCATTGGGAGTCGGGGCCAACATCAATTTCTATTCCAACAGCAGTGCTTTCGATGCCATCTGTTCCGCCGACAGCATTTCCTGCAACTTTTCTCCAGGTGATTCTTTTGCCTTCCGTGTGGCTTTGGGAATCGATTATTTCACGACTCCCAATTTGGCCGTGAATTCGGAAGTCGGGTATTTGTTTAATGATCCGACCTCCACAGCAGTTCTTGCAGGAAGGGGAGCGTTTGCTTCTGGAACAGGCCCCACGAACTTGAGTACCTTTTTCTGGCTGATCGGCTTTCATTATCGATCATGGATCGGGAAGGCATAGCTTGTTGGCACGAACAATCAGGGCGGGGTCCCATACTTCATCGCTCGACATTCCCGCCGGGGACTTCGAAAGGAGCGAAGCTCCCCGGCCCCGACAGGGAACGGGGGCCTCCTCTTGTCCATGGTTTATTCTAACTCTCCCAGTCCAACCTCTCCGACAGGGGACCTGACCGACCGTCAGGACTTCCTTGAACCGTTCCCGCCCGAAAAAAGGGAAAGACCGCGATTGACCCGCTCGCCATGTCCCGAAGAAGGGGCCGCCAGATCCGCATCTCCGGGAGGTCGAGGAGATGGTTTTCGATGAAGGGGGTCGCGTTTCTGTAGGCCCGGCTGAAGATACCCCGGCCTTCCGGACGGCCCGGTTCGACGGAAATGCGGACATTCTTGAGGCGCTCGTGCATTTTGCCGTTTGCTGAAAGGATTTTGACCCATCCCTGGGGGTCGGGAACCCCGACAAGGGCGTGGGAGAGACCGCAATCTTCTATCAGGATCCGGCAAATCCCGTCGCAGAGCGTCCCCTCGTCAGGGATGGAGGCGATCAACCGGTTGATGTCGATCAGGGGCGCCGGTCAGTTGGCGGAGATGGTCTTTTTCCAACCCGGTACCTCCTCTCCGGAGGTCAGCGGCTCCGGAAGTGGGGAGAAAGGGTTCGACCCTTCGGTATTTTGCATGATTTAGGCTCTATCCGAAAAAATGGCCTAAAAACGAAAACGTATGATCCGTGGGGTCTGGTAGAATTCCCGGGATTCGCCTGAAGTGAACCTTAGGGATGCAGGGGCCGGGTCTTGGCAAGGAATGAAATATATCCGATGGGGGACGTATGGGAAAGGGGAGGGTCGAGGCCTTCAGTGACGGGGTCATTGCAATCCTGATTACAATCATGGTCCTTGAAATGAGGGTTCCGGAGGGGGGAACGGTCCAGGATCTTCTTCCGGTCATTCCTGTTTTCTTGAGTTATGTCCTGAGCTTTCTCTACCTTGGAATCTATTGGAACAACCATCACCACATGCTCCACACCGTGGAAACGGTGAGGGGCGGAATCCTCTGGGCGAACCTTCATCTCCTGTTCTGGCTCTCCCTCATTCCCTTTGTCACCCACTGGATGAATATCACCCACTTCGCACGGATTCCGACGGCCCTCTATGGAGGGGTCTTGTTGATGGCGGCGCTCTCCTACATGATTCTTCAGGGAAGGATCATTGCGGCCCAGGGTTCCGCCTCTCTTCTCAAAAAGGCGATCGGAAAGGACTGGAAAGGGAGGTTGTCCCCTTTAATTTATTTGCTGGCGATTTTCCTGGCGCTTTGGACACGGTGGGGAGCGATTTCCCTCTATGTCCTTGTGGCATTGGTGTGGCTTATTCCTGACAGGCGGATCGAACGGGTTTTGAGTAAATAGGTTGAGGAGCGGCATGGAGCAGACATTGGAAGAACGGAGTGAATTTTTTCGTTGAAGAGCCTTTTGGGAATAAGATCATATTTCAAGGGATATAGGTGAAACGGAGTAGCTAGATGAGCACGACGATTGTCGGTCCGGACGGTCAATTCCGTTGTCGCTGGTGTGGGGTATCACCTGAGATTCTAGCCTACCATGACACCGAATGGGGCTTCCCCGTCAGCGATGACCATCGCTTGTTCGAGAAGTTGAGTCTGGAGGGTTTTCAATCCGGATTGAGCTGGCGCACGATCCTCTCAAAGCGCCAGAACTTCCGTGCCGCCTTCCATGATTTCGATTTTGACAGGGTCGCGCGGTTTACCCAGAGCGACATCGATCGTCTGCTCAAGAATGAAGGCATCGTCCGCCATCGCGGCAAGATCGAGGCAGTCGTCAACAATGCGCGACACGCTCAGGAACTCGCCAAAAGGGACGGTTCCTTAGCCGCCTATATCTGGCGTTATGAACCTGGCATGAGGCAGCTTGCTAAACCACAGACTGCATCGACCTCTGCGGAGTCGCTTGCCCTGTCGAAGGACCTAAAAAAGCAAGGGTGGAAATTTGTCGGACCGACCACAGTATATGCCTTCATGCAAGCAATGGGGCTGATCAACGATCATCTTGAGGATTGTGTGATCAGAACCAAAGTCGAGCATGCACGTGAGAGGTTCGAACGACCAGGGGGCTGAGAAATGGGGCCTTCGATTTGGAATTTTTGGAGATAATTCAAGGATGTGTGGCAGTGGCATGGGCGATTTCTCCCTGCGGGCCCTTTCTACCTCGGGGATAGCCGTATGACAAACAGGAGAAATTTTTCCGGCGAATGGGCGACCATGTATAGAGCAGAATGATAACGATGAGGAAAAGGAATGTCCTTAGTGCGTGCAAAAAAATGGTGGAGCTGACGGGGGTCGAACCCGTGACCTCAAGACTGCCAGTCTTGCGCGCTCCCAACTGCGCCACAGCCCCTTAGTATTCGGATGCCGGTGAACACCAGCAGAAGTCATCCTAGCAGATACCCGGGCAGGATTCAATAGTGCCGGGTCTAGGGATCGGTTCGAAAAAAAACATTGACACCGGTCTGACCCCGCGTTAGTATTTGAATCAATCTCTCTGGTGGAGTGATTTGAGACTATTGCAACCACCTTAAAAAAAAGTGCTAAAAGTCCAGGAATACTCGATATACTCGATAAACCCTGTGCTAAATGGCACTGGGTTTTTTTTTGTCTTCAATCCAGGAGGATTTGATGGCCAAGAGCCACTACCTGTTTACCTCGGAGTCCGTTACCGAAGGGCATCCGGACAAGATGTGCGACCAGATTTCCGACGGCATTCTCGACGCTATTCTCTCCCAGGATCCCATGGGCCGGGTGGCCTGCGAGACCCTGACAACAACAGGGCTCGTCCTGTTGGCCGGGGAGATCACGGCCCGCCACAACGTTCTTTTTGACGAAGTGGCCCGGGAGGTCGTCAAGGATATCGGATATACGGACTCCGCCACGGGGTTCGACTACAAGACCTGTGCCGTGATGACGACCATTCATTCCCAGTCCCCCGATATATCCATGGGGGTGGATACCGGCGGCGCCGGAGACCAGGGCCTCATGTTCGGAATGGCCGTGGACGAAACGGAAGAACTCATGCCGATGCCGATCCTTCTGGCGCATCGTCTGACCCGGCAACTCTCCCATCTCAGAAAATCGGGTGTTCTTCCCTATCTTCGCCCTGACGGCAAGGCCCAGGTCACACTCGAATACGATGGGGATCTGCCGGTCGCGATCGACACGATCGTGGTTTCGACCCAGCATGCTCCCGAAATCACCCAGGAGCAGATCTACAGCGATGTCATCGAAAAGGTGGTCCGTCCCGTTCTTCCGGAGAATCTCCTGGGAAGCCGTCCCGTGACCTTCCACATCAACCCCACCGGCCGCTTCGTGACCGGAGGCCCCCATGGAGATGCCGGTCTGACCGGTCGCAAGATTATCGTCGATACCTATGGCGGGGCCGGGCGGCACGGGGGAGGGGCTTTTTCGGGAAAGGATCCCACCAAGGTCGATAGGTCGGCCTGCTACATGGCGCGCTATGTCGCAAAGAACATTGTCGGGGCTGGTCTCGCCAAAAGGTGCGAAGTCCAGATTGCCTATGCGATCGGTGTTGCCGACCCCGTTTCCGTGCATGTAAACACCTACCAGACCTCCCCCGTTTCCGACCGTCTCATCGAAACGGTGGTCCGGGAGCTCTTTCCTTTGACCCCCAAGGGGATCATCGAACACCTGAAGCTTCGGCGCCCGATCTATCGCAAGACCGCTTCCTATGGCCACTTCGGGCGTAGCGAGGAGGATTTTACCTGGGAAAAACTCGATATGGCCGAAAGCCTCAGACGGGAAACCGAACGGCTGGCCTGATCACATCAACCAACATTCATGAACAGACGGGAGCTTTGAATGAAGTTTGACATCAAGGACAAGAAGCTGGCGGCCATGGGTGCCGCCCGGATCGAATGGGCCGGGCGGGACATGCCCGTCCTGGCAGATATCGCAAAGGATTTTGCGAAATCGAAGCCCCTCAAAGGAATAAAGGTGGCCGCCTGTCTCCATGTGACCAGCGAAACGGCCAACCTGATGAAGACTCTCAAGGCAGGCGGAGCCGATGTCCTGCTCTGCGCCTCCAACCCTCTCTCGACCCAGGATGATGTCGCCGCCTCCCTGGTCGTCAATGATGGCATCCCGGTCTTCGCCATCAAGGGAGAGGACCACGACACCTATTACAGCCACATCCGGGCGGTTCTCGAGACAAAGCCGCAGATCACGATGGACGACGGGGCCGATCTTGTCTCGATGCTTCACTCGGATCTCAAGTCCCTTCTCCCCCACGTCATCGGGGGAACCGAGGAGACCACGACCGGGGTCATCCGGCTCAAGGCCATGGCCAAGAACAAGGTCCTGGGGTATCCCATCGTCGCGGTCAACGATTCCGAGACCAAGCATCTCTTCGACAACCGGTACGGCACAGGCCAGTCGACCCTCGATGGAATCATGCGGGCCACAAACCGCCTCTTTGCCGGCTCGACGGTCGTCGTGTGCGGCTATGGATGGTGTGGCCGAGGGATCGCACGCCGAGCCTCCGGCATGGGTGCCAAGGTCATCGTGACCGAGATCGATCCGATCAAGGGTCTCGAGGCGGCGATGGACGGATTCGGTGTGATGCCGATCCGAGAGGCTGCCAAGGTGGGCGACTTTTTCATCACCGTCACGGGGGATATCAACGTGATCGCCAAAGAGGCCTTCAAGGTGATGAAGGATGGGGCCATCGTCTGCAATTCCGGCCATTTCAACGCCGAAATCGACATCCCGGCTCTCGAGAAGCTCTCGGTCAAGAAGAATCCGCTTCGGGACTTCGTCGAAGAATATGTCATGAAGGACGGTCGCCGGATCATGCTCCTGGGAGAAGGGCGTCTTATCAATCTGGCCTCTGCAGAGGGTCATCCTGCCCAGGTAATGGACATGAGCTTCGCCAACCAGGCTTTGGGAGCGGAATACATCGTCAAGCACGCCAGGACCCTTCCCAAGGATGTTTTGACCATTCCCAAGGATGTCGACCGGGAGATCGCCCGGAGGAAGCTGGCAGCCCTCGGGATCGGAATCGATATCCTGACGCCCGAACAGGAGCGATACCTGGCGTCATGGGAGCAGGGAACCTAGGAGTCAGAATGGAGATCAGAGTCAATGGAAAGGCCGAAACAGTAGCCGACAAGAGCACCGTCGGCTCTGTCCTCGAGGCCAAGGAGCTTGATCCGGCCCTTGTGTCGGTCGAACATAATGG
>JAKAWK010000082.1 GCA_021827365.1 Nitrospirota bacterium | reverse complement strand
AACTTTGGAGTGCCTTCCGCTACATCTCCCTGGTCGTCCCTCCTGGAACATCCCCTCTTGACGATCTGGCCTCCTGCCGTGGAATCGCAAATCGCTGGATTCTGTCGGAGCTCGCAAGGCTCCAGACCGCCTACCGGGAGGCGATGGAGTCCTACCGCTATGACGAGGGGGCCCTCCTTGTCTACCGGTTTACCTGGAGCCTCTTCTGCGACTGGTACCTCGAGGCGACGAAGGGAGACTTTGAGCGGGATCCTTCCGATCCGCTCAGAATCGAAACGGCCGGGACTCTGGTCACGGTCGGTTCGATCCTTCTCGACCTGGCCCATCCGGTCATGCCCTTTGTGACCGAAGAACTCTCACGCCTCTTTGATTTTGCCAACGGATGCACGGGCACGGGTGAAAGCCCCGTCCTCGCCGGACAGATCCCCGAGGAATGGGGCGAGCCCTTTGACCGGATCCGGAGCATGGTCGGGTCGGTCCGGCAGACCCGGAGCGTTATGAAGATTCCTCCGACACAGGAGATCACGTCAGCCCTGATCCTTTCGTCTCCGGATGCGGGAGATCCGGCGGCTCTCTGGCCCTTCCTAGAAAGGCTCGGAAAGCTTTCCCGGTCCGCGGATCCCGCTCTCAAGGGGCTTCGGGCCCCCTTCCGGGACGGATATCTGGTCTTGGGACTCGAAGGTCTTGTGGACTTTTCCCGGGAGGCCGACCGACTCGAGAAGGAGATCCTGAAGATCCGGGAGAAGATCGCGGAGGTTTCGGGCCGGCTTTCTCGGGAAGATTTTGTCCTGAAAGCCCCTCCCGAGGTGGTGGAAAAGGACCGGGGGCTTGTTGTCACCCTCGAGGAAGAAAGAAAAGGGCTTGAAGTGGCGCTTGACCAGGTCAGGGCTTTTCTTGGGGGAAGGCCATGATCGGGGGTCTTCTTCCCTCCATGGTCGACCGGGCCCTTGTATCCTTTCTGGAAGAGGATCTCCCCGAAGGGGACCTGACCAGCCGTCTTTTCTTTTCGGATCCGGCCTCCAACCGGAGGGCCGAGGCGGCGATCATGGCGGAAGAGTCGGGGGTTCTTGCCGGGGCTCCCTTCATTCCCAGGATCTTTTCCCTTCTGGGGGGAGAGGTGGCTGTGAACTGGAAAGTCCCGGAGGGCGGGGCGCTTTTGCCCGGGCAGGTCGTCGGAGTCTTTTCCGGTCCTCTCTTGGACCTTCTTTCGGGGGAGAGACTCTCCCTCAATCTTCTCAAGCATCTGTCTGCGATTGCGACCACCACCCGGCGCTATGTAGAGGCGACAAGGGCAGCCCGTCCCTCCGGAATGCGTCCCCTTCGGATTACCGAAACCCGCAAGACCCTTCCTGGCCTTCGTCTTTTTCAGAAATACGCCGTCCGGATAGGCGGCGGGGTCCCCCACCGTTCCTCTCTCTCCTCCGGAATCCTGATCAAGGACAACCACATCGTGGGTGTCGGTTCGGTTACCCGGGCTCTTCGGCTCGCTCGGGAACGCGCACCCCACCCCTACCGGATCGAAATCGAGGTCGACACCCCTAGCCAGGCTCTGGAGGCCGCCGCCGAAGGGGCAGAAATCCTTCTTCTCGACAACATGAGCGTATCCGTGATGGCCGATCTTGTTCCCCGACTCCGGGAGAAAAATCCCGATATCCTCCTCGAGGTCTCGGGGGGGTTGACCCTGGAGAAGGTCCGGGAGATTTCAGGGCTCGACATCGATCTCTGTTCGGTCGGAGCCCTGACTCATTCTCCCGGCGACCTTTCCCTGCGGCTGGACTTTCTCGGGTGAGTGAACCGGAGCCCTTGCGGGTCCGGAAGATTTGGTCCGATCCGGCGGTACTCTTCGTCCGGACCCTTTCCTCCACCAGCGATACCCTCGCAAGGTGGGTCTCCGAAGGGAGGGTCCCCCCCCGGGCCACGCTTCTCTGTGGCTTTCAGACCGGGGGACGGGGCCGTCCCGGACACCGATGGCAGTCCAGGAGAGGGGACCTCACGATGAGCCGATGGATTCTTTCCGAAGAGTCTCCCCCCGCCGGGATGGCCCTTCTTCCCCTGGCTGTCGCCGCCGCCTGTCTTCAAACCCTTGATGATCTGGACCTCCCGGGAACCTTCTGGAAATATCCCAACGACCTTTATGCCCTCCTGTCCCCAGAAAAACCGGAGGGCGATGTCGGAAAGCTAGGCGGGCTCCTGGTCGAACCGGTTCGGACGATTGGCGGAAAGCCAAAGGGATGGATCGCTGGGATCGGAATCAATATCGGGACCATCGAGCCGGAATCCTCTGGCAGGGATTTCTCCCCCGCCTCGCTTTCCGGTCTCGCCGGGGAGGGACGCCCTCTCCCGGGCCCCCTCTCCCTGGCGAGACATCTCTCCCAGCGGATCTCATTGATTCTGGACAATGGCTCTCCCGCTGAAATCCTGACGCGGCTTGAAGACCGTCTTCTCTGGAAAAATCGCTGGGTTGTCTATACGCTCCACGGGAAAACTTACATCGGGAAAATCGAGGGGTTGGGGGGGGATGGCGCCCTGCTCGTGACAGGGGACGACGGCCGGTCCTGCCGTCTGGGACCCGGGGTCAGAAACCTTCGTCCTGTCTCTGTCGGGGAAGGTCATCATGGCTGATCCGGGGCGGGGAGTCACGATCAAGGTGGGTCTCTCCCGGATCTCGGTCGCTCTCCATGAGGGGGAGCGAATCCGCAGAATAAAGACCCTGGCGACTCCCACCCCTCCGGAATCCCGGAACGCATTGTCGGGTTTTTTTGGAACCCTCTGGCAAGATCAGAGGCTTAAGAACCTGCCCGCGGTCCTTGTCTGTGTTGTTCCCGATCTTTCCCCCATCGTCTCCGCCCAATGGAGCGAACGCTCGGGGCGCCCCCCCGAAATATTCTCTCTCTCGGGAGCGCCCTTTGTGGTGGACTACTGTCCCCCGGAGACTTTGGGATTGGACAGGATTGCGGCCGTATGGGGGGCGCTGGCCCGGTTCGGAGAGAGTCTTGGGCCGGCCTTCATGGTGGCTGACTTCGGGACCCATACCGTGACAACCGTTCTTTGCCGGGGACGTCTTCTGGGCGGTGCAATCCTCCCGGGCCTTTCTCTTATGGAGAAATCTCTGGGGGCAGGTCGTGTCGACCTGGTCAGGGGGATGGGTCTTTTAGGGCGGGAGCGCATCGCAGGGGCCCGGGGGGTGGGCCGCTCAACCGGGGAGGGTGTTTTTGCGGGAGTGGTTCTGGGAAGCATCGAGGCCGTCTCGGGCCTCGGGAGAAGGGCGGAGGAAGAACTGGGTGAGCCCCTCCGGATCGTCCTTGCCGGGGGGCTCTCCCGTCTTGTTGCTCCACTCTTTCCTCAGGAGATCCTGGTCAATCGCCAGGCCATTCACTATGGGGCCTGGAAATTCCTGGCAGGCAGGTGAGAGGGCTTTCCTGAAACCGGTCTATTTGGCGCCGGTTTCACAATCAGATAGACGAGGGCCGATATCAGCAAAAATCCCAATAGGCTGAGAAGACCGAAGAGAAGAGGGATGATGGTGTCCATGGCAGACCTCCTTTCAGGAGTCTCTTCGGTGGCTGACCGAAAAATCTTTAGACTATGACGAAAATCATGGTCCGAAGGAAAATCGACAGAGACAATCTGAGTGAAATTAAATACGAAGGAAGAGACGGAATCAAGAACCTGGAAGGGAAGAATTCCAACCTATGAGATCAGCAAAAGAGATCGGGCCCAGGGGAAGGTCCTGAATGAGGACGGAAAGGGTCCCGGAGGCCGGGCAAGGCCTGGAGAGGCAACGGCGGCAGTTTACGGGGCTAGACTGAAGGAGCCTGAAGCGCTTTCCCGAAAGCGCTTCAGGCCGGGAATCATTTTAGGCAACCTGGTAAATCCTGACATCCGGTGCCGCGTCAAGAAGAGGTTTAAGGGCAATGACGACATCCTTGTTGAACAAATCACTCTTCAGGTAGGCCTGTGCATGTTCCACCGAATCAAAACCATGCAGAACCTGGACATCTTCCTCCCGAACCAGAAGCTCTTTCGATTTTGCTCCGGGGATGGTCGTGAGAAAGGGGTGCTTGAACTTGCTGTAAACTCCAGCCGCAGAAGGCCGATTTTTTCCCTGAATCTTCAATGTAATTTCAAGATAGGTCATGGTTCCTCCCAGGGAGTGCCCCAAAATCTTGGTGAGATGCCTTTCGAAAAAGGGCTCTTTCGATTGTCCGCGATCCATCCTGCCCTTGGGTACGAATCTTACCAGACTCTTTTTTTATTTAGAAACTGATATAATCTATAACATATATTTAAAAATTAGATTAATAAGGGAAGAACGCGTTTATGAATTTGGCTCATCTGAAATTTGTCGTTGAGACGGCTGAGCTTAAATCTTTCAGCCAGGCGGCCGAGAAATGCCATGTGACCCAATCCACCCTTTCCAACGGTGTGGCGTTGATCGAACAGGAACTGGGAGCAAAATTATTCGAAAGGACCACCCGGAGCGTCACTCTCTCCCCTTTTGGAAAAACAATGATTCCTTTGATCAAATCCCTTTTGGGGGCGGAATCGAATCTGGTCCTCCAGGCCAAAAATTATTTGAACCCTGAAAAAGCCCTCATTAAAATCGGGGTCTCCCCCTTGGTGAATGCCGGATTCACCTCTGTTCTCACCCAAAGCTTTCGAGATAAAAATCCGGATTATGAAATCGTTCTTTACGAAGAGAACCTGGAGCAATTGCAAAATATGCTCCTGTCCGACAGCCTGGATTTTATTTTTGTTCCTCTTATCGCCGAATTTAGAACAGAATTTGGAAAGATGAGATCCCTTTTCCTTTATGACGAACCGCTTGTTCTCATAACGCAAGACTCTGATCTCCTGGCCTCAGGCTCTGTTTCAGCCACAACCTTAAGGAATCAGAAACTCGTGATGGTTCCCGACGCCTGTGGCCTGGCAAGAGTCACCCGGGAAATTTTCAAAAAAGCCAGAATCACTCTTCATGAATACGAGGGGAGGGCTTTTAGTTACAGCGCCCTTGCCGAGTGGGCCCTGAATGGAATCGGTTCGGCGGTTCTTCCCCGAAGTAAGGTAAGCCCGAAAACAAAATCCTTGCCTTTGGTCGATCCAAGCAATTCGCCGGAGTACATCAGGTTCGTTGCCATTGGCAACACCTCAAGCTTTGTACGCTTCAAGACCTTTGCCGAACACATCCGGGAAAAGTCCGGATATCTTGCCCGGGGGCTCGCGCCAGGACAAACCCCCAGGGTTTAATGAAGATCTCTCATAGGCGTGGGTCGACACGTTTTGTACGGGCCTCCTTGTCTTCAAAAAGAAGGGTCTCGGAACGCGATCCCCAGGAATCGCCAGGGGCAGGAGAATCGCAACGTCTTGAACCGATGGCCCGTTCGGGAAGGGGTGGATCTTTGAATCGGGACATGCTACGATTGTCAGGCCAGTTTGACTGGCGGCGATGGGGTTCGCCTTTCCCTGGTCCTTTCGGACAGGGTGATGACTCCTACCATGGGTGGACAGGCACGCGTATGGTGGGAATCGATCCGGACCCTGTCGACAGACAGAGGCCCGGTCTGGGCCCTGCCCCACGATTTTCTCCCCCTTACGTGTTTTCTGTCCCATACGATCAAAGATCATGACATTGATGCTGGACGACTTTTCGGTATGAACTCCCGGAGCAAGAGTCCTGCGATTATTGCCGGAGAAATTTTCGATGGCAGAGTCCCCTGAAACAGGCATCTCCCTTCGTTCATGGAGGATCCTTCTCCCCCTGGCAGGTCTTGTCGGGACCCTCCTTTGGGGCGGATATATCCTGGCCGACCGTGTCCGCTATGTCCGTTCGGTCGACTGCTATGTCCAGGGAAAGATCACCTATGTCTCCTCTCCGGTCGGAGGACGCCTCATCAAATTTACGGTCAACGAGGGGGATCCGGTTCGCTTTGGCGAGATCATCGCGACCGTCGACACGACCGGAGAACGCTACAACACGGCCCATGACACTCACCTGAACCTTACCCCCTTCCAGAACCTTGAACGGGATCTGGCCCGGAAGGTGCTGATCGAACGGGAGGTGGCCGATGCCCGGGACCACTACCACCGGGGCCGGGACCTTCTGAAAAATCGTTTCATCTCGGCCCAGGATCTGGAGGACCTCGAAACGACCTACCGGAAGAAGAAGGACCAGCTCCGGGAGATCCGGCGGCTGATCCGGGCGGATCGTCAAATCCTTGCCATCTCCGAAGTCCACCCCCGGAATCGGACGGTCTTCGCCTCCATCCCGGGACAGGTGGCCCAGCGGCTTGTCAACCTGGGAGAGACGGTTCGTCCCAACCAGCCCCTGGTCAGTATCATCGACACCCGGAACAGGGACAATATTTGGCTTGACGCCTATCTTCGGGAGACCCAAGTCTGGAAAGTCCATCCCGGCCAGAAGGTCCGGATCCATATCGATGCCTTTCCCCGCCTCATTTTTTCGGGGCATGTCCTCGAGTTCATTCCCGCCGCGAGCCAGGCATTCGCCCTTCTGCCGACCCAGAATGCCGCCGGGACATTCGTGAAGGTGGTCCAACGCATCCCGGTCCGGATTGTCTTCGACGACCTCAAGGGGCAGGCGATCTTTCCCGGCATGTCGGCCGAGGTGGCCATTGTCCGGAAAAGCTGACTCCGGGACCCTCCCTCTTCTGTTTTGGCCCTTGCGGGCCTTCGCAGGGGGGCTCCTGGCCGGACTTTTACTCTCCGCTCCGGCTATGGCGGCGGAAGAGGGGGTTCCCATCGCCCGAAGGACGGTCGTCCAGGCGGCGCTGTCATCCCATCCCCTTGTTTCCATCGC
The DNA here is from genome assembly GCA_021827365.1 of Nitrospirota bacterium. Taxonomy (GTDB): domain Bacteria; phylum Nitrospirota; class Leptospirillia; order Leptospirillales; family Leptospirillaceae; genus UBA4572. The sequence goes on along the minus strand of JAKAWK010000082.1, from coordinate 4,236 downwards.
CTATGACCGTTCCCGCGCTCAGACGGAAAAGGTCGGGACCGCGCTTTCCGATTATTACCCCCATATCTCTCTTTCTCTTGACCAGCTTTTTCTGAACACGGCCTTCGTCGGGGGAGTCTTTCCGGATTACCAGCCCATTGCTCCCGAAATGCTCAATCCCACCCTGACCCAGGACATCACCGCCTTCGGACGGCGCCACTATCGGGTCCGGGCGGAACGGCTCCGTCTCCGGAGCCGGAAGGAAGAGCTTTCGGAAGCCCGCCTCTCCGTTTCCTTCCGTGCCAACGTGGCCTATGACCAGCTGGCGATGTTCGAGCACCTCTTCCGGGCCGCCCGGAAAAACGAGGAGGATGCCGCCCTACATCTTCGGATGGCCCAGGAACGCCTCTCCCGGGGCTTCGGGGTCATCACCGATGTCACCATGGCCCGGCTTCTCCTGGAAAAGACCCGTCTCGAAAGGATCCGCCAGGGAAATTCCCTCCGCAAGGCCCAGGCCGACCTGATTTTCGCCATGGGCCGGGAAACGATGGTCTCCTATCGGACTGACGGAACACCCCGGAGGACTGGTCCCTCGTGGTCTCTCGATGAAATGATTTCCTACGCCCTGTCCCACCGGCCTCTTCTTCAGGCCGCCCTGGCCCTTGACAGGGAGAAGGAGACCGATGTCCAGGAGATCCGGACCCGGAACTACCCTCATCTCTCCCTTTTTGCCCAGGGCTTTATCCTCTGGGGAGTCCCGACGAATATTTCCGGAGCCCCGCCGGGTTCCGGGGGCATGGGGCTCTTTCTTCCGACCTTCCAGAGCGGAGTGACTCTATCGGTGCCGATCTTTGTCGGCGGGGCCATTCTCCACGACACCGAACAGGCACGGATGGACGCCAGAAAGGAATCGGAAAAGACCCGGCTCGTCCGTCTTCGCATCATTCGCAATGTCCGGAAACTCTATGACGACTTCGAAACGCAAAGGGAGACACTGGCACTGGACCAGGCCCGCTTCGACCACGCCCGGGAAAATCTCCGTCTTGTGGAGAGGCGATTCGCCCGGGGGCTCGTGGATGGAGTGACGGCCGTCGATGCCGAAACGGAAGTGCTGACAAGCCGGGAACGGCTCATCGCCGACCGGTTCCGCCTCTCCATGATCCAGGACAGGCTGGACCGCGAAATGGGCTTAAGACGCGATTTCTGATCGCCCGGAGCCGCTGACCGTTGCGGACTGTCCGGGAGGCAAAAAACTCCTCTCCCCGGTCCGGATTCTTTCCAGAAGCGGTTGTCCGGCTTGCCTTTCTTCTCCCGATTGCGTATGATCACAGGCACTCATGGGTTGGATTGCCGTGATGGTCTGATCGAGGTCTCCGGAGATTTCCGCTGGTCAGGGAAGGCCCCTTTCCCCATCAAATCGAGTCAATCCTGGCGGGGGAATCTCGCTTCAGGAAGGAATGCAAGGAGAGTTTTGTGCGAATCGTGAAGAAAAGACGGAAGGTCAGCATTATCGGGGCAGGGAACGTCGGGGCGACCACCGCCCAGAAAATTGTCGAGAACGGCCTGGCCGATGTCGTCCTTCTTGATATCCGTGACGGGGTGGCCCAGGGAAAGGCCCTCGACATCCTGGAGGCGGGCCCCCTGATGGGGTTTGACACACGGATCCGCGGAACCGGCCACTATGAGGAGATCGTCGATTCCTCCGTGGTGGTGGTCACCGCCGGTTTTTCCCGAAAGCCGGGCATGTCCCGGGATGACCTGCTGACCAAAAACGGCGAGATTATCCGGGACGTGGCCCGCCATATCCGGAAATATGCCCCGGACAGCATCGTGATTGCCGTGACCAATCCCATGGATCTTATGGCCTATGTCCTGTGGCGCGTGACCGGCTTTCCCCGGGAGCGTGTGGTCGGCATGGGAGGAGCGCTCGATTCCTCACGGTTCGCCTATTTTCTCTCGGAAGAGACCCGGACTTCGGTGTCGAACATCCAGAGTCTGGTCATGGGGGGCCACGGCGACCAGATGGTCCCCCTGCTGGACTTTTCGACCATTGCCGGGGTTCCTGTCCGAAAGATGGTTCCGAAAGACCGCCTGGCGGCGATCGTCCAGAGGACCCGGGACGGGGGAGCCGAAATCGTGCACCTGATGAAAGACTCCTCCGCCTACTTTGCCCCGGCGGCAGCCACCTATTCGATGATTGAATCGATCCTGCACGACCGGCACCGGATCATTCCGAGCTCGGTTTTCCTCCAGGGAGAGTACGGAATCAAGGAGGCCTTCGTCGGCGTTCCGGTTCGTCTGGGAAACCAGGGGCTTGAGGAAATCGTCGAGCTTCCCCTATCAGAGGACGAGTCCACTCAGCTCCACAAGTCTGCCGCGGCGATCACCGAAGGGATTCATGCCCTCAAGCGCCTGTTCCACGATTTTTCTGAGTAGGGCCGTGTCCTCCGGGGCCGCCACGATCCTTTGTCCTGGACCGGAGCCGGCTGGGCCGGGATTGTGCTGACGTTTCTGCGCAGGAAATCCGTTGTCGTTCTCGTCTCCCTGATCCCGCTTCTTGCGGCCATTCTTCTTTTCGGGTTCCTGGCGAGGCGACATGTGTCCGATCGCGGGACCGTTCCGACGGATACCCATCCCCTTCCGAAGCCGGCGGTCATCATCCGGAACTTCACCTATTCCCGGACCTACAAGGCGAGAACGCGCTGGTTCGTACGGGCGAAATCGGCTATCGTCGGGGAAAGCCAATCCAGAACCCGGCTGTCGGACCTTTCCGCACACATCATTCTGAGTGACACCCTGACGCTCGACATCCGGAGCCAGCAGGGTGTCATTGACCGGTCAGGACACCAGTTTCTGGTCTCGGGCCGGTCTGTTCCCGTCTCCGCCGCTTTTTCGACCGGACTGCTCCTTGTGGCCCGGCAATTGCATTACCACGACGCCTCCGATACCATCACAACGAAGGGACCGGTGACCCTCGTCAGCCGGGGTGTGGTCATTCATGGTGTCGGTCTTGAGTCGGTTCCGAAGTCGCAATCCTTTACCCTCCAGAGGGACGTGCATGCCGTCTTTGCCGGATAGGCCGAAGAGGGGCACCGGCGGATTCGCCGGTCACTTTTTGGGGAGGATGAGGGGGACGATTCTGGCCCTGATGGTCTTGCTTCTTCCAACGGAGCAGGTCCTGGCGGCCGCTCCTCCGAAAGCGAAAAAGGAGCCAAAATCCCCTGTGGCCATGGTTGTCCGGGCCGACCACATGCTGGCCCGCAACATCGAAAACGAGATCACCTTTTCGGGCCATGTCCATCTCGTCAAAGGGACCCTTCGGCTCACATCGGACGATCTAATCGTCTTCATGAAGAAGGCGGGGAAGGGGAAGACACTGATGGAGCAGTCGAAGGGAGGATCCTCCGGCCAGCGCGTCGAGACGATGCTTGCAACCGGCCACGTGGTGATCCATACCCCCCACAGGGTGGCTTATGCCGGAAAGGCGGTCTATATCCAGGCCGCCCACCTCTTTGTCCTGACAGAGGAACCTGTGGTGATCCAGAATGGAGACAGGATGTCCGGAGAACGCATCACCTTCTTTACGAGGCTCAACAAGAGCGTGATACAGGGTCACAGTCTGATGCTGCTGTCGCCCAGCAAAAAATCGTCTCCGTCGGAAAAGGGGCCCGGGATGGGACCTGCGAGGACATCCGGTGTCCATTGAAGCCATCGGACTTGAAAAGTCCTATCACAAGAGAAAGGTCGTCAACGGAGTCAACCTGCACGTCAACCCCGGAGAGGTCGTGGGACTCCTGGGACCCAACGGGGCCGGCAAGACGACTTCCTTTTACATGATCGTTGGCCTGGTACGCCCGGATGGGGGGAAGATCATGATGGGAGGGGCCGACATCTCGAAATTCCCGATGCACAAACGGGCTCGGCTTGGCATCAGCTATCTCCCCCAGGAGTCGTCGATCTTCCGGAAGCTCTCGGTCCGGGACAACATCATGGCCGTCCTCGAGTTCATGGACCTCTCTTTGGCCGAACGGGAAGAGCGGCTTCAGACGCTGCTTGCCGAACTGAACGTCGCCCATCTCACCCAAAGCAAGGCCTACACTCTCTCCGGAGGAGAACGCCGCCGGGTGGAGGTGGCCCGGGCCCTGGCCACGAAACCCGAATACATTCTTCTCGACGAGCCCTTTGCCGGCATCGATCCCATCGCCGTCATCGAGATCCAGAAGATCATCGCCCAGCTCAAATCCCGGGGAATCGGTG
>JAKAWK010000081.1 GCA_021827365.1 Nitrospirota bacterium | reverse complement strand
GGAACGAAGTTTTGGAGAATGACTCCCGGACGAAGGGAGGGGAGGTCGAATGGGTCTGGACCGGAGCCTCCCCTCTTCCAAACCCGCAATAGAATTTCATTCCGGCAAAATGCCGGGACCCTTTATCTTCCCGGATAACGTAGGAGTCTGGACCGACCCCCTTCTCATCTTGCTTCCTCGGCAGATTTCCATTCCCTCCCGGTTGACACCAACATGGTTCGCTCGGTCGGGAGGAAGCTTCCTCCTCCTGTCGGGTTGCTGATCCATTCCATTCCTTCCCCCCTTCAAGAGACCTTTCAAGCAAGGTGGTTCCGTCTTTCCTGTTTTCATTGCGACATTTCAATTGTGATTCTCCTACTTAAGTAGTAGAATCACGATGATTGATCGGCGTTTTACGGTCCTTTTACGGCCCGATGAGATCATCCGAAGAGAATGAAAATTTGGGTTCAGACTCCACCTGATTGGGATCAAGGATATGTCGAAATGGATTGATTGGGGTCTTTATCAGATAAAGAAGTCCTTTTTTTACCTCATGAGGAACATATTCAAGAGTATGTGAGACTAAAGAGCTCGAACACCTAGAATCCCCCTCGAAAGAGGTTCGGAGAAAAACGGATGAGACAGAATGTCGGACGGGTAGGTCGCATTTTCATTCTCATGACTTTTCTCTTGTCCCTTCCCTCCTGTGGAACGGGAGGGGGAGGAACCGGCGGAAGTCCTCCTCCATCGACCTCCTTCTCAGCCCCCAGCGGCACTGCCTCACCTACCTCCTTCGGGAAAATCGCTATTGATAGGAAGAACAATGCCTGGGTCACCACCAATACAGGTCTCATGGAAATACCGGCCGGGGTGACCTCCTGTGCCACCGCCTCGGATTGCCCACTGTTCCCATTGGGTTTCGGTCCCGCCGGAATTGCAGTCGACAGCTCTAACGACATCTGGGTCACCAACGACACCTCAACGGGCTCGGTCACGGAAATCCCCTCCGGTGTCACCTCCTGCTCCTCTTCTTCTTGTCCGACCTTTTACGGATCAACTTATTTTTCAAATCCCACCGGGATCGCGGTGGACAGCAACAACAACATCTGGGTCACCAACGACACCTCGACGGGCTCGGTCACGGAAATCCCTACTAGCGCCATTTCTGCCGCATCCTGTTCCTTTTCCAGCTCCCCTTGCAAGACCTTTTCCGGCTTCACCTCCCCCACCGGAATCGCGGTGGACAGCAACAACAACATCTGGGTCACCAACGACACCTCGACGGGCACGGTCACGGAAATCCCCTCTAATGTCATCCCTTCTTCCACCTCCTGCTCCTCTTCTTGCCCAACCTTTTCCGGGTTTTCATATCCCGTCGCCGTCACTACGACCGGGACAATCCCCTGGGTGGCCAATACCAGGACCGGATCCTCTTATTCCCCCGGGATCGTGGAGATAGTGTCTTCCTGCCCGTCCGGCAGTTGCTCCGAGATCACCCACTTCTCAAAACCGGTGGGGCTCGCCTTTGACACCTCCGGAAACCTCTGGGTGATCGATGCCGGAAACAACACCACTGTAGAAATCACAAACCTGGCCATATACAGCGCCTCCTGCACGACTCAGACTCCTTGCTACCAATACTCCCTCCCCGCCGTTCCCGAAGGAGTCGCGTCGGATAGCCTTGGAAATGTCTGGATCTCAATTGCCACCGCCCATGTCATCGAATACAAGCCCTGACCCCAAAACAAAGAAAGAGGGAAGATTTTTGGAGGAGAAGGGAAGAACCGATCCCACCGGGATTTTCCGTCTTGACCTTCCTCCGGAAAGTGCGGAGAATGACTCCCACCAGGGAATGAGGAACGGAACCTTCCTTTTCCCAAATAGGATTCTTTTGATAGAGAATCCAGCATAGAGGGACGGGAGTAACCATAAATTGGAGAAATTCAGAAGGCCAGCATCTATGGTCGGGGACTGGAAGGGCCGGTGATTTCCCGCCGTATTCTCACCCGCCTCGGAGGACTGATTGAAGCAGACCCAGAAGAGCGGCTCCGCTCCCGCTCACGCCTTCTGACCCTCCCGGACCGTCCCCGGATCCTGGTGGTCTGTCATGGCAACCTCTGCCGGAGCCCGGCAGCGGAACTGTTTTTAAAACGAAGGCTTACCTCCCAACGATTCGAGGTCTCCTCCGGTGGCCTCTCCCACCAGGAGAACCTTCCTACCCCGCAGGACTATGTGCGGGAAGCACGGACCTTCGGTCTCGACCTCTCCGGCCACCGCTCCCGAACCACAAGTCCGCTTCTCGCCGAATGGGCCGACCTGATCCTCTTCATGGACCGCTCGAACCGGAATCTCCTTCTCGATTTCGGAGAGGGCGCCGTCCGAAAGTCCGCCTGGCTCGGAGCCTGGGATTCCGGCAGGTCTCTTGAAATCCCTGACCCCTACGGAAAAAGCTCTGCCGTCATGCGGCAAGTCCTCGAGCGCCTCCAGCGCGCCTCGGACGCCCTGGCCAAAGAGCTTTCCGTCCGCTTTCCGGCGCCGCATGATCATTCCTGAGAGGCCTCCGGGGAGAGTTCAGGCCAGAGCTGTTTCCGAATTTCGGATCCTCGCTCCAACGCCATCGACGCCCTTTTCCTGTGACCCAAATCACCGACAAAAGGGAATTGTTCGTGTTTAATGGACGAAACTGCGGGAAGGCCCCCCAGATGAACAGCCCAGACGAACCGTTCCGAGGATTGCCCCATGACGACCTGCCTGATTGATGCCCTTCCCGGGGAAGACTCCCTGGCAACATTCCTGGACGGCCCTTCGGGCCGGACCATTGCCCTTCGCCTAGCCGAAGGCCCCTCCGACCGTTCGCGGGCGGAGGCTCTAGTGGCCCGGATGTACGCCCGCATGGGCTATCGCACCGAAGGGCTCCTTCCGGAGGGTCCCGGCTATGCGACCCTTCTTCTCGCAGAGGCGGGAGGGGATGATCTGGGAACGGTGACGGTGGGATCGGGGGAGGAATGCCTGCGGGCCGAGGAGAGCTATCCGGAGGAGATCGCGGCCTTGCGTCGGGAAGGACGAAGCCTCTGCGAGTTCAACGCCCTGGCCATGGCTCCGGGTCTCGGATCACCCTCCGCCCTGGCCCGCCTCTTTCATGCGGCGCTCCTGGCGGGAGGCCCCATTCTGGGTCACACCGACGCAGTGGTGGAGGTCAATCCCACCCATGTCAGATTTTACGAACGGATGCTGGGATTCGAAAAAGTGGGGGTTCCCAAGTCATGCTCTAGGGTCGCAGCCCCGGCCGTCCTTCTCATTGTGGATCTCGTCGGAGGGCTCGAACGGGCCCGGGAGAACGGCGGCCATCCGGAACGCCGGGCGACCGACCGGAGCCTTTTTCCCCTCTTTTTCAATCCCCGGGAAGGGGAGATTTTGGAGGAGAGGCTTTCGGAGAGGCTCTTCTCCCCCGCGCGACTCCTCAGGAGCCCCCGCACCGGGTCGTGGCCGAGTCTCCCGGAAGAGGAACGGTCCGGGTCGTGTCGATCCGGACATCGACCTTCTGTCCCAGCTTGAAAGGCAGGGGCGCGGCCGAGACGATCTTGACATGCACCACGCCTGTGTCGGTGGGACGGGAGGGATCCTCGGGAATCAGGTGCTTGCGCGTCACTCTCTCCGAAATGGAAACCACAACCCCCGAATAGTCTTTCTCCATTCCTTCCGCATGAAGGACCGTCGGCTGGCCGATACGGACGTGGCCCACATCGAACTCGTCCACCTCCGCCTCCACCCGGGTCTTTGAAAGATCGGCCACGGTCGCGATCCGGGACCCCACCTTCACGTATTCTCCCAGGTTGTGGTAGCGGGCCACCACCATCCCGTCGATGGGGGAGAGGATCCGGGTCTTGGCAAGGATCGCCTCGGTGAGACGCACGTCGGCCTCCCCCCGCTCCGCCTGGGCCTTGGCCATGGCTAGGGTCTTCCGGGCCCGGTCATAGGAAGCGAAGCTCGTCGCCCTCTTGTTCCAGAGCTTTTCGGCCCGGTGGAACTGGTTTTCGGCCAGGGCCTTTCTGGCGAGATCCACCGAAAGGCCGGCCCTGGCTTCCGCCAGCTGGGCCTCGACATCGGTCGCCCGGAGAGCGGCCAGGAGGGCTCCCTTTTTGACCCTTTCGTGCTCCCGGGCGGGATAGCGCGCAATCGTCCCGGCGTATTCGGAGCGGACGGTGGCCAGGGCGTCGGGACAGGCCATGAGGCGCCCCTCGGCCACCACCCGGCCCTCCCGGGGCGCGATGGCTCCCGTGGCCGGCTGGGGGCTGACCCCTCCCCGGGGAAGGAAGAAGCTTCCCCCCATCAGAAGAAGTCCCGAGACAATCAGCAGCGTGTTCGATCGTGTCATCAATGTCCTCGTGTTGGGTCCGAATCCTGGGACCCTTCTTCGATCAGAAGGCCGTCCCGGATCCTGAGAATGCAGTCGGCCACCTTCCGGACCGCCGGATCATGGGTTGCGACCAGAACGGCCCGCCCCTCCTCTTTTGCCAGCTTCCGGAAGATTTCCAGCACCTCGAGCCCCACGTGGGAGTCGAGGTTGGCGGTGGGCTCGTCGGCGAAGACGATCCGGCTTCCGCCGGAAAGGGCCCGAGCGATGGCCACTCGCTGCTTTTCTCCTCCTGAGAGCTTGGCGGGGACGAAGTCGAGCCGGTGGGAGAGGCCGATCTGCTGGAGGATCTGCCGCGCCTCCCGCTCGTACTCCGGGGTCCGCCGGCCCCGGACCTGAAGCGAATAAAGGACGTTCTCGAGAACCGTGAGCGCCGGAAAAAGGTTGAAGCTCTGGAAGACGAAGCCGATCGATTCCCGGCGGACGCGGACCATGTCCGCGGGGGAGCGGAAGTCGACGCCCCGCCCCTCGACGGTGAGGGAACCGGAGGTAGGGGAGAGGAGACATCCCGCCACCGACATGAGGGTGGTCTTCCCCGATCCCGAAGGACCCTCGAGAAGGACGATCTCGCCTTCCTCAAGCTCCAGGGTCACCCCCCGGAGGGCTTCGACCCGGGATCCCCCTTCCTCGTAGACCTTGGTGAGGCGCTCGGCCTCGAGGATCGCCACCGGCCCCCCTAGCTCCGGAAGAGAAGGGCCGGATCGATCCGGGAGACCTTCCGAAAGGAGACGGTGGAAGCCAGAAGACAGAGAACCACCGTCGAGACGAAGACGATCGCCAGGAGGGAGGGGGAGAGGATCAGGTCGAGATCCCCCTTCCGGGCCAGCGGCTTGATAAGGAAGGCCAGGACGGTTCCGGCCAAGTAGCCAGTGACGGCGATGACCACCGCCTGGCGCATGAGGAGCCGGTAGATGTCGCCGTTGGTGCCGCCGATCGCCTTGACCATCCCGAATTCCCGGACATGCTCCATGGTGGTGGTATAGAGGGTCTGGGCCAGGATCACCACCCCTACGAGACATCCGAGAAAGACGATCATCCCCATGTTGAAGCCAAGCCCCGTCTTGAAGATCCAGTATCCCTGGCTTTTCCAGGCCCAGGCTTTGCGGGTGAAGACGTCGTTGTAGGGAAGACGGCGCCGGATCTCGGCCATGACCGCCTTCTTGTCGGCCCCGGGGGCCAGGTGGACCAGGATGTAGGCGGTTTTGCCATATGTGATGTCGGTCAGGGCCTGGGCCCGGTAGAAGTCGAGAAAGGCCACGGGGATGGTGGTGAAGGAGCGGAGACCGTGCATGACCCCGATGATCTTCAGGCGCTGGTTCACGATCTCCCGGTACTCCCCGACATGGAAGGGGCCGTAGCGGTGGATGGCGAAGTCGTCGAGGAACATGTAGGGGCCGCCGCGAAGGTCGAGAGGGTTGCCGGAGATGATGTTCCAGGGAACCCCCCACTTCCAGTAATGGGTGAGGCCGTAGACCATGACCCCGTCGGAGGAGCCGTTCGGGAGGTGGATGGGCATGAAGTCCACCATCAGGTTGTCGGCCCGTTCCACTCCGGGAACGGAGCGGACCCGGTTTACGAGGTTCTCGGGAAAGTAGTTGGCAAAATCGATGTTCTGGGTGTTACGGGAGGTGACCCAGAGGTCGGCCTTTTTGATGGGGAGGATGGTGGCGGCGGCGTAGCTGATCAGCCCCTCGAAGAGCCCCACCTGCACCAAGACCAGCATGACGGAAAAGGCCACGCCGAAGGCGGTGAGGGCGAACCTCAGCCGGTCGTGCAGCAGCATCTTCATCGACAGATCGACCTTCACGCCTCTCCTCTCCTCCGGGGGGAAGACCTCACCACCCAAGACCTTGGGCATTATACCCAAACGGAGCGGACAAGTCAGGAGCGTGTGACGGGAAACAGATATTATTCTGAATTCGACTCTTCCCCGGAATTATGGGGATGGGGTGCCGGAGATATGAGAATAAAGAACTTCACCTTCAGAGCCGTCAGAAACCTGTGATCCGGAAGCCGGTCTCGGCCCAGATTGCTTCCATGTCGAGAACCTTTTCCAGGCTGGATCAGATCTCGAATCCTGAATGGGTGGACAGATCCTCTGATCTCCATGAATATTAATGCTATAATTAAGATCTAAGGAACACGATCAAAAGACAGCGTTTAGAGGGAGGTTCCATGTCGGAAAAAAAGAAGACATCATTTCTCGATATCGAGGCCTTTCCTTCCCGGAGCGAACTCGAGGCTGTCATGTTGTCTTTTGGGGAGAAGTGTCTGAAAGAAAAAGAAAAGACGGAGAGGCTCCTTCGCCAGGAAGTTCGCAAGATGGCCAAGGGTTTGAAGTCTGGTGTTTAATCGTGGGAGAGACTGAAGACCGTCCGTTGATGGTTGTCGTTGCCGGGGCGAATGGGTCCGGCAAGACGAGCTTTATGCGGGATTGTCTGTCCCGCGAATGGTTATTGCCGGAGGCCTGGATCAATCCTGACGAGATCGCTCAAAAAATTGGCAATTGGAATGATCCTGCTTGCGTGAAACGCGCGAATATCGAGGCCAGTTTTCACCTGAAGGGTTTTCTTGAACAAAGAAAAAGCTTCGCCTTTGAATCCGTTCTCTCGGTCTATCCTCACAAATTTTTTCAAAAAGCCAAGAATTCCGGGTTTTCCATCTACATGATCTATCTTGGAACGAACTCCCCCGAAATAAATGCGGGGCGTGTCATGCGACGAGTCCTTCAGGGTGGTCATGCGGTTCCGATAAAAAAGTCGGGTCGAGATATCTGAAATCCTTGGCGAACGCGATCAGGGTGACTGCAATTTCTTATCTTTCATACATTTTCGATGCGTCTGAAGAGGGTCCACCGACTCCTGTTTTATCTGTCAGAAAAGGAACAATCATTTGGCAGAACGGGGACGGACTCGATCATTGGTATTCAATTTTCCATGACCATTTTCCAGAAGATATCGAAGACCCCGCCTTATCTCGTCCGGAATGGTTCCGGCCTTCCCGATAATCGCAAGAATTCATAATACGTGACCTTCTCTCATGGACACAGGAATAGGGATAGATCCGGGCGTGACCGGAGATCCTCGTGGAAGAGAAAGACTCACAGCGGGGCAAAAACCTTCCAGGAGTTCTTGGTGGTGGCCTTCACCTGGTACATGGCCTTGTCGGCGTGGGCGATCAGGGTGTTGGCGTCCCCTTCGTCCGGAGGGCAGAGGGTCACCCCCAGGCTCCCGCCGATGACGATAGAGCGGTCCCCGATCTCGAAGGGCTGGGAGAAGATGTCGATGATCCGGCGCGTGATCTGGTCGAGCGAGGTCGCGGCAAGGTCGGCGAAGACGAAGCCGAACTCGTCGCCGCCGAGCCTTGCCAGGGTGTCGGCACCCCGGAGGGTGCGCTTGAGGCGTCCCGAGACCTCGACTAACAGCTTGTCTCCCATCTGGTGGCCCCACCGGTCGTTCACCGCCTTGAAGCCGTCCAGATCAAGGACCCCCACGGCGAAATGCTCCATCCCCCGAAGGGACCGCTCCCGGGCCTGGTTGATGCGGTCCATGAAGAGCCGCCGGTTGGGGAGGGAGGTGAGAGGGTCGTGGAAGGCCATGAAGACGATCTTGTCTTCTTCCGACTTCTTGTGGTGCTCCCGGTCCCAGTTGTCGAGGGCGAAGGAGAGGTTCCGGGAGATCTGGACGAGGAAGTCGGTCATCTCCGGATCGAATCCGCCGGTCGAAGGGTCGTGGACGAGGAGGGCCCCGAAGATCCGGTTCCCCCGGAAGAAGGGGAAGACCCCCACATCGTGAATGCCGTCCGGGCTCTCCTCGTCGGGCTTTCTGAGAATGGGGTACTCGTCCTTGTGGAGGCGGGCGGTCCGGGGACGGCCCGACCGAAGGACCGAGCCCACCAGCCCCATCCCTTCAGGGAGGGCCGGATCGCTGGAGAATCGGAGAGCCTCCGCCGCCTCCGCCGTGATCCCCCGGAGCTCGATCCAGGAGAGGTTCCGGGTCTCGGGGTCGAGCTCTCCGATGAGGCACTCCCGGACCCGCCCGTACTCCATGACGATCCGACAGACCTCGTCGAAGAGGGTCTCGGGGTCGGGGATCCGGGTGATCAGCTCGTTGATCCGGGAGAGGGCCAGGTGAAGGTTCTTCAGGATCTGGACCGAGATCTCCTGGCCGGTGACCAGGAGACCCAGGGGCACTCCGTCCTCGTCCCACAAGGGAATGCGGACGAAGTCCATGTGGCGGGGAGATCCTCCCTGGCGGGAGACGACCTCGACGGTGCGGGTGAGGTCTCCGCGCTTTAAGGCCTCGGCGTCGTTCTTCTGGAATCGCTCGAGATACTCTCCGGCGCGAAGGCCCGAGGCGGCGGAAAAGTCCCGGTCGCGCCAGACGGAGGGGGGTTTTCTGTCGAGCCCGAAGAGGCGGACGCCCGAGCGGTTGGCCCAGATCCACCGCCCCTTCCGGTCCTTCAGGAAAACCGGGAGGCCGGAGGCGTCCAGAAGGTCGGTGACCCGTGCGGCGTTCTTTTTGATCCGACGGGCGGAGAAGGCCATCCCGAGGATCCCTCCTGCGGCGAGCATAAAGGCCAGAGCTTCGGTTCCGAGACGCAAATCCTCGGTCCAACCGTAGGACTGGCGGTCGTCCCGGAGTCTGCGGGCGAGAAGCCGCTCGCTGTGGCCCAGGATACGGTCGCCCTCCCGGTAGACGGAGGGCTCCATCCGGAGCGTCCCGGTGTCGATCCCCCGGGCGAGGCTCTGAAAATAGGCCTGCTCCTCGGGCTCCATCCCCTTGAAGGACATGGATTTACGAAACAACGACGAGAGAAGGTTCCTGAGCTTGGCCACGTCCCGGAAAACGGTGTGCGTGGATCCGGAGCTTGCAAGATCGCCCTGGACGCGGTCCAGAGCGGACCGGATGTCGCGCAAAAGTCCCAGGGATTGATTAAGATTCGTTTGCCGCTTGAGCAGGCTCCCTTCGTCGTACCCGAGCCGGGTGGAGAAGACGAAGAGCAGGAAGCTTCCGGCGACCAGAAGCGCTCCGGCGAGGAGCGTCCTGTCTCCTAATGTCCTGTCGTGGTTGGTACCCACTCATTCCTCCTGGAGAACCGTCGTCCCTTACGGTTCCCGTATGCCTCTCGATATATGAGTATAGTCTCACGTCACAGCTCCTGGCATCCGTCCGGAATCAAATCCGGATGATGGAAGACGAACACAAGAGAGAAATTCATCCCGTCCGTCCTGAATGTCCGCCACGGTCACGGGGAAAACACGCCCTGTGGGGGAATCGTCGGTCCCTCACGGGGATGATCCCGGGAGGAAAAGCCTGCGCGCACGGAAAGAATTCCATCCGGCAGAAGTCTTTATCGGCATGGGAATAGGGCAGGAGGATCTGGGAAATCCCCGCATTGCAATCGTCCATGGAGACCTCCCTGAAGGACTGCTGTTTCTTCGTCGTTCTTTTTCGGATCAGGAAGACTTCCATAGTTTTCCGTCGGATCGGACTATCCCCGGCGAACCTCCGAAAGAACCGGAAGAAATCGCCGGCGGAGGGCCGGGCCTACGGCCAGGAGGAGCGCTGTGCCGAAAAGCACGAGGGTTTTCGGTTCTGGGGTTTCAGAGAGAGAGTTCCCCCCGAATTCGTAGGATTCTTCGTTGGTCTGGAACTTGACGGCGAAATCGGACAGGGTGATGGAGGGAGAACTTCCGAAATTTCCGGAAAGGGCCAGGACGAAGGAGTCGGAGGATCCGGCGGCAAGGCCATCCTGAATTTTTCCCCCACTACAATTGTTGGCGGAATAGACGCAGGCATTGATGTTCTTGAATCCACCAGGAAAATTGCCGGGTGAGTCGACTTGTGTAAAGGTGTTTCCCTTTGTCTGGAGAGAAGGGGTGGCGTTCGGATCGCTCGAAATCCCGAGCGACATCAGATAGGCCTTGGTCAAACTTGAATTAAGTGCTGTCGTGTTGTCGATGGTCCCTTTAAGGAGTAGTTGGTTATTTTTCAAGGATTCGACTGTAAAGGTCCCCAAGGCTGTCAGGGGGGAGGTCAACGTTTCATTTGAATAAGTCCCATTGGTTTGCTCTTCATAATAGGTTCCGGCAGCCAAACTCCAGTCGACCGTAAACGACTGTCCCACATCGGCCGAGGTCAGCGTCTCGGAAAAGCTAGCATGAGCTTGGGGGACGTAGAAGAACCCGGAGGCAACCACGATGACGGCGGCCAGCATCATGGATTTGGAAAGGAATCGTCCTTTCAGGGCGGGGCGGATCATGGGACCTCCGGGGTCATTCTTAATGAGTTTTATTGTTCCGGTCTCAACCAGTTCATCAGATACATTGGAGCTAAAACCAATTAAGGGATTCAAAAAGTGTGACCAAAATCACTATTGCCCTGCTTAAAGCATATTTCATGCCAAGAATAAAAAGGTCCATTTAATGGGCTCTTTTTGGGTAATCTCTAAAATCATTTTTGAGATAACTGAAAAATTCTCTGACAGATGTCTCGAGATTTTTACAATGAGTGACGTACCGGAGGAGGAGATGTTTTTCGATGCGAATGACAAGGATTCTCCCCTTAGCCAAAACACCTTGATCAGAAGTCAGGGGGTGGAGAAAAGGATCGCTGGCTTTTTCATAGGTTCCCGATTTTATTTTCGCAACAGGCTCACCTAAAAACCGCGATTGACTGAGGAAAAAGAGGGAGAAAAAACAAGAAACCCCTTGTCGTTTCTGGTAAAATGGATGTTGTCGAAGCAACCATTTACCCACCCGAAGGGTGAAACGAAAGGGGCCAC
>JAKAWK010000080.1 GCA_021827365.1 Nitrospirota bacterium | reverse complement strand
CGACGACAGGAAGGCGTGGGCCTTGTAGACGGAATGGGCGACGATGTGCATCACCGCCAGGGTATACAGCCCCAGACCGCATTCCATCAGCATGAACCCCATCTGGGCACAGGTCGAATAGGCGAGCGATTCCTTGATGTTCGTTTCCACCATCATCATCAGGGACGCTACCGCGACAGAAAGAAGACCTGTCAGGACCATCGCCTCCCTCGCCCCCTCCGATTGAGACAGGATCGGGCTCATCCGCAGGGCCAGAAAAGTCCCGGTGTAGATGATGCCGGCATGCAGGAGGGCGGAGACCGGGGTCGGCGCCTCCATCACCTGGATCAGCCAGCCGTGGAAAGGGAACTGGGCGCTCTTCAGGACCGCCGCCAGGACGATCAGCCCGCTCGCGGCCAGAAGGGGCTCCGGGAGCGCCCCGTTCAGGGCGTGAATTGCAGGAGCGATCTCGGAAAAATCCGACGTGTGCAGGGTGCGGACGACGAGGATAATCGCCCCCAGAAGGCTCGCGTCGGCAATCCGGTGGAGCAGGTATTTCTTGCGGGCCGCCACCAATGCCTTCGGCCGGTCCTTGTAGAAGGCCAGCAACTCGTGGAGGAAGAGGCTCGTGGCGATCCAGGAGAGAAGAAAGGCCCACATGTTTCCGACGACGATCAAGGTAAAGAAGGATCCCAGGGTCAGGGCCAGCCACCGGTGAAAGCTCCCTTCGCGAATGTCCCCGTCCATGTAGCTCGATGAAAAACGCGCAACGATCATTCCCACAAAGGCCACCAGCAACAGCATCACGAGGGTGAGAGGGCTGACCGCGATATTGATCTCGAAAACTCCCAGATTGTCCGGGAGGAGAACGGAATAATAGGTGTCCGGGCGGATCAGACCCTGCCCGTAGGCCAAGGCCGCCCCGATCGCACAGATCAGGGCAAACCAGGCGGATCCCGCTACCGCCCTCCTCATGAACCGGGGGTGCCGATCGGCTCCGAGCCCCAGGACGAGTCCCGTCGCCAGAAGCGGCCATGGCGTGACAAACATGAGGATCGAGGCGAGGCTTGCTGTTGTCTCTATCATGACGATCTCCCTTGAATGACGAGTGGAAAGAGCCCGGCGGCATTCAGCCAACCCTGGATTCATCTCTGACCCCGAGCTCCCGGAATCTTGAATCGCCGGTCGGGCCTCTTAACCATTTAGCATTTTATGTGCCACATCATTATATTGTTACAGGTAAAAGATTTTATACGAATTTCCGCCATTTCTGCCTTGAAAAATCCGTGCGATAGTCCCGCATTTGGGCGAATCTGCACAGGAAGCGGTCCAGACCCGGCCGAATCCAGGAAGGCCTTTCGAAGCCTGACAACGGATGCATCGGGGAGATTCCGGTCCGGAACCCGGAAGGGGGACTGAAAGGGGAAGGGAAAAGCGTCAGCCGATCACGGAAAAGCCTGATCGGAGGGAAGCAACAGGCGCGGAGACCTCCGGTTGGGCGAGCCTACCCGGATTACGAATTGTGGCCGTCCTGATCCTTGGAGGGCCCGTCCTGACGTCAGGATGGGCTGGGAGCGACCTTCTTCTCCTTCTTTGAGGCTTACCCCCGGACGGGATTGATCCGGACTCGGCGCCAGGAAGCGGCAATTCCTGAAGATTTCACAGAAGCCTCGGGGCTTTCTGGACAGTTACCCGGAGGGGGCGATCCTGGACGAAGTCCAGAATACCCCCGATCTTTTTTCCTATCTCCAGACCAGGGTGGACCAGAAAGAGCGGTCGGGGCTTTTTGTACTGACCGGATCCCGGCAATTCGACCTTCTTTCCGGAATCACCCAGACCTTGGCCGGGCGAGTCGCGCTCCTGTCCCTCCCTCCCCCCTTTCCCAGGCCGAACTCGTGAAGGGGGCTTGATCCTGCCCCCTCGGGGAGTTTCTTTTCCGCGGACTCTATCCTCCGATCTTTTCCCGTAAGGCCGACCCGGGGTTCTGGTATGGAAACGATGTCCACACCTATATCGAACGGGATGGCCGGCAGATTCTCAACATCCGGGACCTCTCCTCCTTCCACAGGTTCTTGAAAATATGCGCCGGCCGGACCGGACAGAGCGTGAACCTCTCCTCGCAGGCCAACGATTGCGGCCTTTCCCCCAATACGGCAAAAGCCTGGCTTTCGGTCCTTGAGGCAAGCGGCCTTACTGTTTTTTCTGGTTCCCCATTACCAGAACTTCAACAAGCGGCTTCTCGAGACCCCAAAACTGTTCTACACCGATACCGGACTGGTTGCCTGGCTTCTGGGGATCGGGTCCCCGGAGCAGATCGCCACCCACCCCCAGTTTGGGGCGCTCTTCGAAACCTTTGTCGTGGGAGAGTTCCTCAAGTCCCGGCTGAACAGGGGACTGGAACCGCGCCTTTCCTTCTGGCAGGCCCGGACGGGCCACGAGGTCGATCTCCTTCTTGAACGGGGCGATAAGCTCCTCCCTGTGGAGGTCAAGGGGAAAGACGGTGGTTCCGGATTTTTTCCCGGGTCTCGATTTCTGGGGAAGCATGACAGGCCGCAAGGAGGAGGGATGGATCGTCTATGGAGGCACGGAGCCCGGGATCAAAGGCCCATGGCGGGTCGTTCCCTGGAAACGTCTCGTGGTAAGAGTCTTAAGCAAAAGGATGAAAGACCGGTCAGAGGGCCACCAGGCAGCGCACCAGCCCGGCATAGTAGCAGCAGCGGTCGTCGTTTAGATCATTGAAGAAGAGTCTCTCCTGGCCGTCTTCGAAGAGGATCAGGACGAAGCAGGCGCCCCCGGCCACGGTGGACTCCCGGGTCTCGACGACCCGACCCGTTCCCCATTCCGGATAGTCCCGGTGACGGACCCTCTCATCGCGCCGGAGATATCGGCGCACGCCGTTTTCGATCATGGGTGGACCGCCCTGGGATTCATGGTTTGGGCCCGGGCCCGGTAGAAGGAGCTTTCGGGACAGAGATCGAGCGCCGCCGAAAGGAAGCGCCGGGCGCCGGGACGGCCGAGGCGGTGGCGGGCGATGCCGATCCAGGAGAGGATCCGGGGATCCCCCGGACGAAGGGCGTTGGCCCGTTCGAACTCCCCAAGGGCCCTGGCGACGGAGCCCCCTACAAACCAGGGCTTGAAATAGAGCTCAAGACCCTTCGACAGGTGGGCTTCGGGATTTTTGGAGTCGAGAGAGAGGGCCCGGTCGTTCTGGACCTGGGCCTTTTTGCCGTAGGCCATGCCGGCCGGGAATCCCTTGTACTGGACCATCAGGAGGTCCCGTTCTCCGGCCAGGGCGTGGAGGGTCGAGTCCCCAGGATGCTCCGACAGGAGACCCCCCGCCTCCCGTCCGGCGCGGAGCAGAGCCTTTTCCCCGACACCCTGGCGACCCGGGATGTCCCTCACCGTCCTGGCCACCAGAAGAAGGGCCCGGAGATCCGCTTCCGACGGGTTTACCCCCAGGACCGGCAGAAGACGGGTTGTGGAGGGGCCGGGACAGGGGGGGAGAGCCTTGGGAAGGGCGTCGGCCAGAGAGAGACCGGAGGAGGCGAGGAGGAGAAGAACAACCAGGAGAGATCGGGACATCACCGGCTCATGGCTTCTTTTCGACCAGGATCTGGGCTAGGTGCGAGGCGATCTGGGAACGGTGGATCACATGCTCGAACCCCGCCTTCTGGGCCTGGCGCTTGGATTCAAGATCGGTGTGGAAGGTGATGGCGATGAGCTTGGGGTGGCTGCCGGTCGACCCCGTCTCCACGATCTCCGAGAGATACTCCTTGACCTCCTTGAGGTCGGCCACCACCGCCCGGACGGAGAGATCCTCCGAAACGGTGTTGTAGACCTTGGCGGGGGTCACCGACCGGGAGGAGAATCCCGCCTTCTGGACCGCCTGGGAGACCATGGTCCCCAGAAAGATGTCCCGGCCGACGAAAAGGACCACCCCTTTTTCGCCTTTCGTGTCGCCCTCGCTCATCGGTCCGACCTTCCCCTTGTTTCCCCTTTCGCCATCATTCGTCATCCTTTCTCCCGGGCAGGCCCGGTCAGCGGGACAGAGTCCCGGGGATCAAGATAGGTGACCCCTCCCATGTAGGGGACCAGCGCCTCCGGAATCCGGACTCCCCCCTCCTCTGTCTGGAAATTCTCGAAGAGGGCGGCCAGAGTCCGGCCGATGGCCAGCCCCGAACCGTTTAAGGTGTGGAGAAGCTGGACCTTCCTGTCCCCCGAGCGCCGGTAGCGGATCTGTCCTCGCCGGGCCTGGAAGTCCGTGAAGTTCGAGCAGGAGGATATCTCCCGGTACCGGCCCTGGGAGGGAAACCAGACCTCGATGTCGTAGGTCTTGGCCGAGGAGAAGCCCAGATCCCCCGTGCAGAGGGCGATCACCCGATAGGGAAGCCCCAGCCTGGAAAGGATCCGGGCGGCGTCCTCCGTCAGGATTTCGAGATCCTCGAAGGAGCGCTCGGGTGTCGAGAACCAGACCAGCTCGACCTTGTCGAACTGGTGCTGCCGGATGAGACCTCGGGTGTCTTTTCCCGCCGCCCCGGCCTCCCGCCGGAAACAGGCCGTGTAGGCGCAGAACTTTAACGGCAGGGCCGACTCCTCGACAATCTCCCCCCGGAGCGCGTTCGTGACCGGAACCTCCGCCGTGGGAATCAGATAGAGGTCGTCGGAGGCGACATGGAAAAGCTCATCCCGGAATTTGGGCAGCTGGCCTGTGGTCCGGAGGCTCTCGGGAAGGACAAGATAGGGAACCGAGAGCTCCCGGTAGGGGGCTTCTCCGTCCTGCCGCCTTTGGGTGTGACAGTCGAGCATGAAGGAGATCAGGGCGCGCGAAAGCTTGGCTCCGGCCCCGGAGAGAAGGGAAAACCTGGCCCCCGACATCCTGGCGGCCCGGTCGAAGTCGAGGACGCCCAGGGCCGCTCCGATCTCCCAATGGGGTTTCGGCATGAAGCCGAAGGCGGGAGGATCTCCCTTCCGGCCTATCTCCGGGTTGTCGGTCTCGTCCTTTCCCGGGGGGACGCTCTCGTGGGGCAGGTTCGGGAGGGCCAGCCACTGCTCCTCTCGCCGGGCCTCGAGAGTGCGCTTCCTCTCCTCGGCGGCTTCGATGGCTCCGTTCACGGAGCGGACCAGGGCCTCGATCTCCTCGGTCGGCTCATGGCGGCGCTTTCTCTGGCCGATCTCGGCAGAGAGGGTGTTGCGCTTCTCCCGAAGCGCCTCCCACTCCCGGACCGCACCGAACCATTCGGCATCGAGATCGAGGAGGGCCCGCATGTCCACGGAAAGCCCGCGGGAGCGGAAGGCCCGCAGGGCCGCCTCGGGGTCTTTCAGAATCCGGTTCCTGTCGAGCATCGTTCTCCCTGGTGGATGAAGGTCCGGGACCTGTCTGTTCCCGGGTTTTTCGGTTCCCGGGAATCCCCCGGCCCATGTCTTCATTCTAACCGCATCGGAAGCCGATGAAAAGGCGGCCTTTCCCGCCTGCGACAGCCCTCGATTATTTCGGGTTTTTGAGGCACAATCAGGGGGAAATGAATGGTGCCCACCCCTCACTTTAAGGAGTTCTCCCATGACTACCACCTGGATTCTCGTCGCCAACGCCACCAATGCCCTTCTCTGGATCAGCCGGGGAACAGGCCAGGACCTCGAGCTCGAACGCCGCTTCGAACACCCGGAAGGACGGCTGAAGAACGGGGAGATCGCAAGCGATGCCGGCGGCAGAAACGCAACGCCGGCCGGCCATGGGTCACGTCCGGCCACCCAGTGGGGAACGACTCCGCGGGAAGGGGAAGCCGAGAAGTTCGCCCGGGAGGTTGTCCGGGAGCTCTCCTCCGGACTCTCCGCCAAAAAGTTCGACCGGCTTCTCATTGCGGCTCCTCCGGACTTCATGGGAAAGATCCGCGAATCCCTCGACAACCGGCTCCAGGAAAAGGTGGCGGCGACGGTAGTGCGCGACTACACGATCCTCACGGCCAAGGAGCTCCGGGAGAAGCTTGCCGAGGTCCTTCTCGTCTGACGATGAGAGCCTCCCGGCCCCTTGTTCTGGCCATCCCCCGGGGAGAATCTCCCTGGAGGGGAGTCCCGGGCGGGGGAGTTCTCGGGGGATCCCGATCCCGTCCTTGTGAGAAAGACCGGCGCCCGGGAGACCTGGAATTCGCCATAGGCTCCTTCGGGGACCTGGGGAAGTCCTCCTCTCTCCGGAGGGGATAAAGGCCGGGGCGGAACCGGGGGAGGAAGGCCAAAGGACCCTTTTGGTGATCCGGAAGCGACGGAGACTCTGAGGGGAAGGCCGCCCTCCGGTCGACTCCTCCGGAG
Organism: Nitrospirota bacterium; assembly: GCA_021827365.1. Taxonomy (GTDB): domain Bacteria; phylum Nitrospirota; class Leptospirillia; order Leptospirillales; family Leptospirillaceae; genus UBA4572. Next base: position 5,024 of record JAKAWK010000080.1, on the reverse strand, counting down.
GGACAGTCAGAATAAAAGGTCTTCCCCGGCGGCAGATCAGCCGCCGGGATGAAGAAGGACCGGAATCCGGCGGTTCCCGAAGGAGGAGAAGGTCCGGGGATCCCCGAAGTGGCCGGGAATGGAGGTGTGGCAGACAGGACACCGGCCCTCCCGGTCGATCTCGTATTGGTCGATCCGGTAGCCGTCCCGCCGGATGAGGGCCGTGTGGCAGGAGGGGCAGAGAGTGGTCTGCCCTTCCGGGTCCCGCACATTGCCCGTGTAGACAAACCGGAGCCCCCGGGACAGAGCGATTTTCCGGGCCGCCATGAGCGTCTCCGGAGGGGTCGGAGGGATGTCGGTCATCTGGTAGTCGGGATGGAAGGCCGTAAAGTGGAGGGGGATGTCGGGGCCCAGCTCCCGGAGGATCCAGTCGGCCATCGCCCCGATCTCCTCCGGGCTGTCGTTTTGTCCGGGGATCAGGAGGGTGGTGATCTCGAACCAGACCGAGGTTTCGTGGCGAAGGTAGACCAGGGTGTTCAGAACCGGCTTCAGATGGCCGCCGGTGATTTTATAGTAGAACTCCTCGGAAAAGGATTTGAGGTCGACGTTGGCCGCATCCATCCAGGCAAAAAATTCACGCCGGGGAACCTCGTTGATGTAGCCCGCCGTCACCGCCACCGTCCGGATGTCCCGGGCCCGGCAGGCCTCCGCAACGTCGATGGCGTATTCCGCGAAGATGACAGGATCGTTGTAGGTGAAGGCGACGCTTCGGGCTCCCCATTCTTCGGCCGCCCTGGCAAGCTCGTCGGGGAGGGCCCGGTCCATCAGGGTGTCGAGCTCTCTCGACTTGGACATGTCCCAGTTCTGGCAGAACTTGCAGGAGAGATTGCATCCCGCCGTTCCGAAGGAGAGAACGGAAGAGCCAGGATAGAAATGGTTGAGCGGCTTCTTCTCGACCGGATCGAGACAGAACCCGCTCGACCGTCCCCAGGTGTCGAGGACCATCCGGTCCCCCTCCCGTTTCCGGACAAAACAAAGTCCCCTCTGCCCCTCATGAAGCTTGCAGTCCCGGGGACAGAGATCACAGGAAATCCTCCCGTCGGGAAGACTGTGCCACCAACGGGCGTCATTGGGTCCTATCATCGGTCCTCCTCTTTCCAGTGGCTCACGGTATAGCGCCAGAACCGGAGCCCCTCAGACCAGAAATCCCGGGGGAGACCGGCCTTTTCCTTAAGATGGCCCACGAACTCCTCCGCCTCCGGGAGCTGCTCCCAGACCTGGGGAAGAAAGGTTCCCCGGGCCCGGCCCAGGGAGAGAATCAGGCCGTCCGTTCCCGGCCGGAGCTGTTCAAGCAGGTCCTCCTCCCTGGAGACAGCCAGAGGAGAGGGAGGGGAGAGAAGGGAGACCTCGAACCTTACCCGGTCGAGCTCTCCCCGGACCACCGGGGGAAACCGGGGATCATGGAAGGCCGCACCCAGGGCATTGGTTCGGAGGTCTTCCAGGAGGGGCCGATAGGCCTCAAGCGATCCGATGCACCCCCGGAGAGTCCCGTGCTTCGTCAATGTGACGAAGGTCGCCCCCGGGCGGAAAAGCCAGGGAGGCCCGGAGGGACGGGAGAGCGTTCCATGGCCGAGCTCGGTCTCCACCGACTCCCGCGCCAGATCCACCAAACGGGCGCCGTCGACCGCCTCTTCCTCGGTCCGGGCTTCCCGACCGGGGCTCTTTTCGAAAAAGGCGAAGGAGCCGTATCCGACGACCTGGTCGGGCGTGCCTGCGGTGTCCCCCGAATTCCTGAGATCGACCTCGAAAGGCACAAGATTCCATTTTCGGGCGGCCAGGAGGAGGCCGTTTACGGGAAAAGCCCCGCAGGCCTCTTCCGGAACGATCTCCGGATCGAGGTCCAGGATGGTCCTGGCAGTCCGGGCATCGATCTCGCGGGCAAGCGAACTCTTCAGGTAATGGGAGAGGTCGGAACTCACCACGATCAGGGTTTCAGGCCCGCCCCGGACCGCCTCGAGGACCTCCTCCACCTCTTCGGGGGAGGCCTGTCCCACCACGAGCGGCAAGAGGGTGAAATCCCCCAGGAGCACCTGAAGGAAGGGCAGCTGCACCTCGAGGGAGTGCTCGAGCCGGTGGGCCTCGCCATTGACGGAGACCTGGGGCATGCCAGAAAGGCGCAGGACTCCCTCCCGGTCGACCGGAATTTCGCCCAAAGGAGTCCGGAAGGCCCGGGCTTCGGGCAGGGCCAAACCCCTTAGATAGACCCGGTGGGCCGGGCCCAGGAGGATCACCCGCGTGACAACTCCCCGGGCTTTGCCAAGAAGGACATAGGCACTGGCCGCGACGGGACCCGAATAGACATACCCCGCATGCGGAACGATCAGGGCCTTCGGAGGGGGTCCCGGCCGGACATGGACCTGCCGGCCGGCCTCCTCCAGGAGGTCCGTCACGGTCCTCATGAGATTTTCCCTTCCGCCCTCATAAAAGGCCCCGGCCACCGCCGGAGGCCGAACGCTCTCCATCGTCCTCTCCTTCTCTCCAGAAAATCCGGGCCGGAGGCATCCGGATCCGCCTCGTTATTCCTCCCTTGTCATTCCTCTATAGTTAAAAAGTAGCACAGGGGGGAAAAATATCCAGAGCAACCGGCAATTTGATCGGGGCGGACGGGAGGGGAGAAAGAGCGGGGGGGGGAACCGGTCGTCAAAAGGAGAGCAGGATATCGCCCCCGGAGATCTCCTCCAGAAGGAAGGAGGTGAAGCCCCGGACCTCGTCGATCTCGTCGATCAGCTCCTCCGGGAGGATCCCGGCGATCGCCAGAGAAGAGGAGCAGGCCATGAAGCGGACATCCCCCATCGCCCGCGCCTTGCGGAAGAAGGCCGGGAGGTCGCAAAGACCGGCCGCCTCAAGCCTTGCGGAAATATCCGGATCCCTGGCCAGGAGGGGAGAGAGGACGGGGCGGAGAATCCTCTCCCGCGTCACCATGGAGGCCGCCTCGTCCCGGAGAAAGACCCGGACCGACATCTCGGAGACGGCCCCCGCCATCACGGTGGAAAGGAGATTCACAAGCGAGGTGTGGTCTCCCCGGGTGGCGACGATGCACATCTTCATGGCGGGGGGACTCCGGCCTTTTTCAAAGTCAGGATCACCCGGCCGTCCTGCTCCCGGGAGGAGATGATCTCGTGGCGGAACTTGTTGGCCCAGGCGGCGATTTCCCGGGACTGGAAGCGGTTGGCGACGACCGTCAGAAGATCACCCGGCGCCAGGGAGGAGAGCGTAGTCCGGAGCACCCCCAGACTCTGGCAGTCGATGGGATTGTAAAGGGCCGTCACATCGAGGAGGGGCTGGTCGGGGGACTCACCAGAGGATGACACCGTCATTCTCCGCGAAAATCTCCGCCGTGTCGAAACGGCCGACCACCCGGACGCCGGCGACAAGGTCGGAAGGGGGGATTCCGCGTTCCTCGAGATCCTCCCTGACCACCCGGACCACGGCTCCGTGTTCGAGCATGAAGGTGACGAGCCGGGCAGGGGTGGTCCCCGACGGGGCAATCTCCTGACCCAGGATCCGGGCGCTCACGGCCTGGGCCGACACGGCATAGGTCACGGCAGAGTCCCGGAGGAGGACGCTGATCTCAAGCGGAGTGTCGGCCACCCCGAGGGCGGTGGCGAAGAGATGGGGATCCGCGGGCTCGAAGCTCAGCATGATCGGTTTTTCGAAGATGACCAGGATCCTGTGGGCCATGGGGCCCTCCTCAATGCTTGGCGACGGGTTAACGGTAGGCGGGGATCGCGATGACCTGGTCGGCCCCTCCCACGAATTTCCAGAGATCTCCCAGGGTTCCGACGATCGCCCCTCCCATCTGGTGTTTTTCGACTCCCCGTTCCTGGGCGCACAGGATGCAGGTCACCCAGTCCATCTTGGCTCCGTGGAGGCCGGCCCGGAGGAGCTGGTCGATGAAGCGGCCGACGGGGGCGTGGCTCTCCCCCAGGACGGGCCTCAGGGAAGGGGGCTCGTTATGCTCCATCTGGTCCTGGTTGGTGAGCGTCACCGCCTCCTCGAAGGCCCAGACGTTGACTTCGATGCCGCGTTCGAGCAGTTTTTCGGCGAGACGGAGAACCGTCGTCGGGGCCTCCCGCTGGTAGGAGCCGGTGGAGAGGACGATCGCCACCCGCCGGACCCGTCTCCGGCCGGAGGGGCCAGGTTCATCACTGTGCATGGAAGTGCCCTCCTTGTCCGATCATCAGTACCAGAGAATGTTGTCGAATCCGTCCGCGATTTTGTCGGCCAGATGGTCGAGGTCCGAGAGGCAGACGCCGGGGGCCAGCTCCCGGATCCCCCGGGCCCGGCAGGCGACCTCATCGGCCAGAATGTGGACCCCCGTACCCGAAAGGGCGTCGAAGGAGAGTCCGGCGGCCGCACCCCGCCGGGCGGCGATCACCCCGTTTTCGACCAGAAAAAGGGTGACATCGTGACCCTGCCGGCACAACTCCTCTATCAACGGGGGGAGGGACCGGCCTCCGGCATATTCGGTCAGGTCCCGGCTGTCGACAACCAGAAGGCGACCCATCGCTTCCTCATAAGATTATTTATTTTATAACTTAATAACCTATTTAAAGCCTACACCCTCCTCCGGAGGTCGTCAAATTTCCTGTTCATTTAAGTAATTCATTTACCTACAATGACTTGATTTCTCATTCCCCTCCGGCCGTTCCGGGGGATAAAAAAGGCTTGACAGGGATCATCGGGAGGTCTACGATACGAATCCATCCTCAAACCACTACATATTGTGGATTCTCTGCAGAAGAATACTAGATATGCAGGGGAAGGGGGATGCCATTTGAAATTTTACCCTTTTACCTTTCATACGCCTTTTTGCGCCTGATGAAGGAGATCCCATGGAACCACGAATCGAGACGCCCCTCTCCCCCAACGCCCTCAAGGTCCTGGAAAAGCGCTACCTCGGAAAGGACGCCGAAGGAAAGGTCACCGAGACCCCCGAGACCATGTTCCGCCGGGTGGCGAATGCCATCGCCGGCGTCAACACC
>JAKAWK010000079.1 GCA_021827365.1 Nitrospirota bacterium | reverse complement strand
GACCTGTATGGGCATCTGATGGGGTGGTTCGAAAAGGAACAGGTCGAGGTTCTCGAGGTCATGGCCCGCAAGGAGGAGGTCCGGACCCGGGCCTGGAAGGCCCGTGGATTCGAGGGGGTTCTTGATCTCTTCATGAAGAAGGCCCCCTGGGCTCACTAGACCTCGGGGAGATCCTCCGCCCGTCCTGTGAACAGCCGGCCCTCCCACCGGGCGAGGAGATATCCCCGGATGAAGAGATCGAGCCTCCCGTCAAGGACTTCGTCGACCCGGGACGTCTCGATTCCGGTCCGGTGGTCCTTCACGATCTGGTAAGGCTGGAGGACATAGGACCGTATCTGGCTGCCCCAGGCATTCTCCTTCTTGTTCCCGGCTCCCGAGATCTGGTCGAGTGCCTCTTTTTTCTTCTGCCGTTCGAGTTCGAAGAGCTTGGCCTTCAAGACCTTGAAGGCCATTTCCCTGTTCTGGATCTGAGATCGCTCGTTCTGGCTCGAGATGACGATTCCCGTAGGCATGTGGGTCAGACGGACCGCGGAAGAGGTCTTGTTGACGTGCTGGCCGCCGGCGGAGGAGGCCCGGAAGGTGTCGATCCGGATATCCTCGTCCCGTATCTCGACGGTGATGTCGCCTTCGAGCTCCGGATAGACGAAGACGGAGGCAAAGGAGGTGTGTCTCCGCTTCGCCGCATCGAAGGGGGAGATGCGGACGAGGCGGTGGACGCCGCTTTCGGCCTGGAGAAAGCCAAAGGCATTTTCTCCCCGGACCCGGATCGTGGCGCTCTTGATTCCCGCCTCGTCTCCGGGCTGGAGATCGATGACCGCCGATTCGAACCCCCGGCTTTCGGACCACCTGAGGTACATCCGCAGAAGCATCTGGGCCCAGTCCTGGGACTCGGTCCCTCCGGCTCCGGGATGGATCTCGATAATGGCCGGGCTGTCGGAGTATTCGTCGGAGAGAATTTCTTCAAGCTCGAGCTGGTCGATCTTCTGGATGAAAAGAGGGAGCATCTGTGCGGCCTCGGAAAGAAAATCCGGGTCCTCCCCCATCTCGAGCAGGGATCCGATCTCCTCCTCCTCTCTTCCGAGATCGGAGACGAGATCCCTCCTTTTTTCGATGCGCCGCTTTTCCCGGAGCAGGCGGGTCGCCCTTTCGGCGTTTTTCCAGAATTCCGGATCGGCCGTCTGGGCCTCAAGCTGTTCTAAGGTCAGCGTCAGGCGTTCGGGGTCAAAGATGCCTCCGGAGCTGGTCCAGCCGTTCCCGGTTGGACTGGTATTCGTCCCTCAATGCCTGAATGTCGATGTGTCCCTGAGTCACTTCCGGTCCTTTCCCCAATGGAATCATCTGCTGCCGGATCGATCCTACCAGAGGGACGACCATCTCTCAAGGCGTCCTCCCAGGAAGGATCAAACCCCCGAAGTTCCTGCCGGAAGTCGAGCGGAAGGGGCCAGATGTTCAGGTGAACCATCTTTTTTCCCTTCTCGCAGGGGGCGGATGGCACCAAGGAAAAGAAGGCCCAGGAGCGAGAGCTTAAGGAGCCATTCCCCGTGCTGGCGGTAAAAGGTTCTCTCCTCTGATCCCGGTCGCGGAACCGGGATCTTGCCTTCGAGAAGGGCCTCCTTAAAGAGGGGGCCCCGAAGGGAAACGGTTCCGTCGGGGAGGACGGCTCCGGAGAGGCCTGTATTGGCCGCCCTGAGCATGGGAACGCCGTTTTCCAGGGCCCGCATGGCCGATTCCCGGAAGAGTTGATAGGGGGCGCTGGTGTCACCAAACCAGGCATCATCGGAAATGACTCCCAGGATCTGGCTGGGTCCGAGATTTTTGCGGACAAGGGAAGGGTAGAGGGCCTCGTAGCAGATCAGCGGTGAGAGGGAGAGGCCGTTCGGGAGGGGGAAAATTCCGGGATGGTCTCCCCGGGCCATGTCCCCGGCCACTCCTATGAGCGGGCGGAGCCATCCGAAGATTTCGGGGAGAGGCAGAAATTCCCCGAAGGGGACGAGATGCTGCTTTATGTAGTCGGAACGGACCTTACCGTCGGGCCCGAAGAGGACGGCCGCGTTGGTGAAGGCGATCCCCATCGGCTGGGAGGGGTCGGGGACCTCCCCGATCGATCCGGTGACCAGGAAGGTGCTGGGGGAGAGGAGCGCCCTAAGATCCCGGGAAAGGAGAGGATGGGCACTGGTATAAAAGATCGGAAGCGCCGTCTCCGGCCAGAGAAGAAGGCGGACTCCCCCGGCGATTCCCCTCTGGCTCAGATTGCGGTAGATGTCGAGATCGGCCTTGAGATGGTCGGCCGACCATTTCTGGTCCGGGGGAATGTTTCCCTGGACCAGGGCCACCGGAAGGAGATCCTCCGGACCCTTGCCTGCGATCTTTTCAAGCCTCTGGCCCGCCAGGGGCCAGAGGAGAAAAAAGGCGGCGAGAAGCATGATCCGTCCGGCCAACCTCCTTTTCCCTTCCCTTGTTTTCAGGAATCCTGCAGTCCCCTCCCAGACAAGGGCCAGAAGGACCGACCCTGTGACGATCAGGAAGGAGAGGCCGGTCGTCCCCAGGATTCGGGCGGGAAGTTCAAAGGCCGGGTGTCCGAAGAGAAGCGACCCCAGCGGGTTCCAGGGAAAACCGGTGAGGATCTCCGTCCTTCCGGCTTCGGAGAGGATCCAGAGGGCCGGGGCCAGAAGAACGGCCCGAAGGGAGAGCGCCCCTCCCGTCTCCTCCCAAAGCGGAAGGAGACGGGTTCCCAATCGGAAAAAGGCGGGAAAAAGGGAGAGATAGAGGGAGAAGAGAAGAAGACCGCCAAGGGCAAGGAGAAGGGAGAGATGCCCGTAGTCCTGCATGGTGACCAGAAGCCACCGGATTCCCAGGATGTTGGCTGCGAGCCCAAAGGCCATTCCCTCGAAAAACCCGCGAAGCCTTCCGGAAGGCCGGAGGAGGAAAAAGGGGAGCAGGAGGAGAAAAATGATCCAGAAGTCGGGAATGGACAGCCCCTTCCGGTCGAACAGGAGGCCAAAGCCGGCTCCGGACAGGGTGAAGAGGAGGAATGAGAAGACCGGGGAACGGAACGGGGGTGGGTCTTTTATTAAGAGTGTGCGTATCGGCATGTGAGGGAGCGTATCATGGAGAGAGGGAGGCCGCAACGCGCCCCCATAGGGCGGATTTGACTTCCCGGATTGTGGACTTCGGAGAGCAATTTGCAAGATAATGGAGCGTCCCGCGGACGGATGTTCCGGGGAAATCATGGAATTTCACAATTTAGACCGGGGATGGGCCTGTGGGCATAATTCGTAAAGAGGGATCAGGGGAATTCGGTGGAGGACGGGCAGGAGTTTGGGGACTCATGCTCGGAGGGGTTCTGGTGTTGTCGATTCTGTTCTTCTTTCCTGAGTCCGGAAGGGCCGGGGATCTGGGAGCCTTTCAGTCCAGCGTGATCTCGACCGATCTCTTTTTGTCGTGGATTCCGGCTCAGGCCAAGGATCTCAAGCTGACCTCGGGACAGGTGGCGGCCCTCCGGGAGGTCCAGGGGGATTTCAAAGGAAAGAGCGAAGAGGTGGGTCGTCGGATCGAGAGAAATGCCCAGATCCTCAGCAAGGAAGTCAGCAAATATCCGATCGATCTTTCAAAGATCAAGCCGGCCATCGGGGAGATCAGCAACCTCCGGGGAGAGCTGACCTATCATGCGATCAAGAGCCTCTACAGGGTCCAGACCATCCTGAGCCAGCCCCAGTGGGACCAGGCCAAGGCCGAGTGGGCCCATATCCTGGCCACCAAGGCTGTGGGTCCGTCTCAGGCCCCGTCCAACCCGTCCGGGAAGAAATAGGGAGGTATTGATCCAGGGGATCTAGGGGAGGTGAACCAGGTTGTATCCGCCTCCCTGTCCTTCGATCCACCAGTTGCCGGGCCAAAGCCCTCCGGGAACTCCGCCGGCGGTTGTCGTTCCGTAGGTTGCCGGGGGCAGGAACTCCTGGGAGATCCGGGGATTGTTCCCTCCGAAGAGATGATCCAGGAAATACCCGAGGGTCCCTTCGTTCAAAAGCTGGGAGCGGGGGCTCTGGTCGTTTCCGAGGGGGGCCAGGCCCAGGGGGCCGGTATTCCCCAGGGGGGCCCCGGAGGCCAGGGCTTCCGACGCGGGATTTGTGGCGGGCGGGGTCGAGGCCTGCTGAGTGGAGGATCCGGAATCGTTGCCCCCGATGGTCTGTCCTCCGAAGTTGAAGGCGCATCCGGAAAGGGCGGCAATAAGGATCCCCGCCATGGAGAAGGACAGGAAGGATTTACGGAAATGCGGAGGCATGGGGACTCCTTTGGAAAGGTGGCTCGTTGACAGGGGGCTCTTTTGATCCATCATACACCAACCCCCTGTCCAAGGGAAAAGCTCCCGGTCAACACTGAAAGAATCAAGGCCTTTTGGAGGTTCTGGTGAAGTTTGACACCTTTTCGGAATATCTCTCCCGCATGGAAGGAACGGCGGGACGCCTGGAACTTGCGGCCCAGCTTTCGGAACTCCTTCGCGGGCTCACTCCTTCCGAAACTCCCGCCGCCCTCTACATGGTCCAGGGGCAACTCCTGCCCCCCTTTGCGGGAGAGCCGATGGGAATGGCCGCCCGCCTGCTCCTTCGGGCCATGGAACGGGCTCTTGGGGATCAGGGGGAGAAAGGTCGCTCCCGGGATCTTGATGCCCTTTTAGCCGAGGTGGGGGATCCGGGTCTCCTGGCCGAACGTCTGAAGATGGGACGGGAGCACGGGCACCTGGATCTCTCCGGAATCTATGAATCCCTTCTCGAAATATCCCGCCTGAGCGGCTCCGGCTCCCAGGATGAAAAAATTTCCCGGCTCGCCAATCTCTTCCAGGGCGTCTCTCCCCTTTCTTCCCGCTATCTGGCCCGCTTCGTCATGGGCCGGCTGCGTCTGGGGATCGGGGATTCGACCATTGTCGATGCCCTTGCCCGGACGCTTCTTTTCTCCCCGGCAGAGGATGAAAAGGCCTGGAAAACCGAGATGAAACGCGTCCGGCAAAGAGTCGAGGGCGCCTACAATCTCTGCTCCGATCTCGGACGGGTGGGGGAGGTGCTTCGCCGGGAAGGACTCGAGGGTCTCCGCTCCATCCGTCCCTCTGTCGGATACCCGATCCGGATGGCGCTTTGCGAACGTCTCGGATCCGGGGCCGAGATCATCGAGAAGCTGGGGAGGGCCGCTGTCGAATCCAAGTACGACGGCTTCCGGTGCCAGATCCATTGTGACGGAAGCCATGTCCGGATCTTTTCCCGGAACCTCGAGGAGACGACCGGGATGTTCCCCGAGCTGGTTTCGGAGGCCCGGACGATCCTGGGACGGCGGACGGCGATCTTCGAGGGAGAAGCCCTGGGGTACGACGGGGAAAACGATTCCTACCACCCCTTCCAGGTGACCATTACCCGCAAGCGAAAGCACAACATCCTGGAGAAGTCCGAGGAGATTCCCCTGAAGTGCCTGGTCTTCGACCTGCTCTACCTGGACGGGGAAACGATCATGGAACGCCCGTTTTCGGAACGAAGGCGACTCCTGGAAGGGATCTTTCCTGTTCACCGCCCGAAATTTTCCGAACGGGAGGTTCCCCCGGACCATGTCTTCGGGGCCTCCCGGATGATCGAGACCGACGATCCCCACACCATCGACCTTTTTTTCGACGAGGTGGTGGAGGAGGGTTTCGAGGGCATCATCGCCAAGCGCCTTGACGGGGTCTACACCGCCGGGTCCCGGAACTTCAACTGGATCAAGCTCAAGCGCTCCTACAAGGGCGCTCTTTCCGACACCGTCGACCTGGTCCTGATCGGCTACTACCGGGGAAAGGGGCTCCGGACCCGCCTGGGCATCGGGGCCGTCCTGGGTGCCGTCTTCGATCCTGAAACGGGCCGATACCTGTCGATTGCGCGGATCGGGTCGGGACTCACCGAAGAAAAGTGGAAGGAACTCCGGGAGATGCTCGAAGATCTCCGGGTCCCGGAGCCTCCGCCGACCGTCCGCTCGGGGCTCGTTCCGGATTTCTGGGTCTATCCGAAAATCGTCGTGGCGGTGCTGGCCGACGAACTGACGCGCTCTCCCGTCCATCTAGCCGGCCGAAGCGAAGGCGAAGAGGAGGGTTACGCCCTCCGCTTTCCCCGGATGGTCTCGGGGCCCCGGGCCGACAAGGGGCCGGAGGAGGCCACCACCGTCTCCGAGATCCGCCGGCTCTTCGAACTCCAGCGGCAGAGATCTCTCCGGGAATGACCGAAGGGCTTCTTCCGGTCGGGGCTTTGATCGGGTACAATCAGAGACGAGCCAACCAACCCTCCACCCAAGGAGACAGACCAAGGTGAAACCACATGATATGGAGCGTTTTTTCTGGCAGCTCGAAGGGGCCCTTTCCAAGGGCATGTGGCCGGATATCGTTTTCAAGGCCGCAGGTGACGGTCGCTGGTCTCCCATGACGGACATCTACGAGACCGATGACGAAACGGTCATCAAGATGGACCTGGCCGGAGTCCAGAAGGACGAAATCTCGATCGTCGTGGAGGGAAACCGCCTTCTCGTCCGGGGGATGCGCAAGGATGAGTCCAAGACCTACGAGCCCCAGAAAAAGAAGAACTACGTCCAGATGGAGATCAACTACGGGGAGTTCGAACGCGTCTTTCTTCTCCGTGACGGCATCGAGGGACGTCCGGTCCGGGCCGAATATACCTCCGGATTCCTCCGGATCATTGTCGGAAAGAAACCGAAACAGAAGCTCAATGTCCCCATCACCTTTTCGGAAGGGGGGCAATAGTGGCAGACGACCCGATCAAGGTTCCCTCCGATTCTCCCTATGTCGTCCTGGCGGACACGGTGGTCTTTCCCCACATCCTCGCCTCCATCGCCTTTCATGATCCGAAGGCCATGGCCGCCATCGACGATGCGATGAACAGGGAGCCCAAGACCCTCGTCTGCGTGGCGGGGCAGAAGGAGGAGGGGGAGGAGGAGACCCCGGAGTCGGTGATCCTGTCGGAGGCCGAAGCGGAGGAGATCTTCGGAACCGGGGCGCCGGCCTCTCCGGAAGCGGAACCCTCCCCCATGCGTCATTACCGCATCGGAACCCTCGTGGTGATCCACAAGCTTCTCAGGATTCCCGCGGGCGGCATCGCCATCATGGTCCAGGGGGTCCGGAGGGTCCGCATCGAGGAGGAGATTTCTCATGTTCCCTTCAACCGGGCCAAAATTTCCGAATTTCCCGAGGTGATGGAGAAGAACGACAACACTGAAGCCCTTCTCCGGACGATTTTGGGCCAGGCAAAAAAACTTGGAACCCTGGCCTCCTACCTTCCCGACGAGTTCGAGACGATGACTTTGAATGTCGAGAACCCGTTCCACCTTTGCTATCTCATCGCCACCTTCCTCCGCCTTCCCCTCGAAGAGCGCCAGGCCGTTCTCGAGGCTCCGACCCTCGAGGACAAGCTCATGCTGATTGCGAGGGACCTGGTCAAGGAGATCGAGATCCAGGAGCTGGGCGGGAAGATCAAGTCCAAGATTGCCGACGAGGTCCAGAAGTCCCAGCGGGACTTCTTTCTCCGGGAGCAGATGAAGGCCATTCAGAAGGAACTGGGCGATGGGGAGGAAGGGGACGAGGAGGTGGTCCGGTACCGCCAGAAGGCGGAGGAGATCGGCCTCACCCCCGAGGCCCACAAGGAGGTGATGCGGGAAATCTCCCGTCTGGTCCGCGCGGGAGGACAAAGCCAGGAGGCCCAGGTCATCCGGACCTATCTTGATGTCGTTCTGGATCTTCCCTGGAACAAGGAATCCCCCGAAGTGTTCGACCTCGACGAGGCCCGACGCATCCTGGACACAGACCACTACGACCTCGAAAAGGTCAAGGAGCGGATCCTTGACGAACTTGCGGTCCTGGCCCGAAAAAAAAACGGGGAGGGCCGGGGACCGATTCTCTGCTTTCTGGGGCCGCCCGGGGTGGGAAAGACCACTCTGGGACAGTCCATCGCCCGGGCCATGGGACGGGAATTCGTCAGAATCTCGCTGGGTGGGGTCCGGGATGAGGCCGAGATCCGGGGCCACAGGAGAACCTATGTCGGGGCGATGCCCGGACGGATCATTGCGGGGCTCCGGAAGGCCCAGACCAAGAACCCCGTTTTCATGCTCGATGAAATCGACAAGGTCGGGGCCGACTACCGGGGCGATCCCTCCGCGGCCCTTCTCGAGGTCCTCGATTCGGCCCAGAACAAGGACTTCCGGGACCACTATCTCGACCTGGCCTTCGACCTCTCCCGGGTCTTCTTCATCACCACGGCCAATGTGGCCCAGACGATCCCTCCCCCTCTCTTCGACCGGATGGACCTGATCCGGCTCGCGGGCTACACCTGGGAGGAAAAGCTCCATATCGCCCGGAACTACCTGATCCCCCGGGCCGTCTCGGATCTTTCGCTTGAGCTGCGGGAATTCGAGCTTCCCGACAGCACGCTCAAAAAGATCATCCGGGAATATACCCGGGAGGCCGGCGTCAGAAGCCTCGACAGGAAGATCACGACGATCCTCAGGAAGGTGGTCCGGACCCGGGCGACACAAAAGCCCAAGCGAAAGGTCGTGATCCGTCCCGCGAGCCTTCCCGCCTTTCTCGGAAACGAGTATATCGAACCCGAGACCCGTCTCGAAAAGACTCCCCCCGGCCTTGTCACCGGCCTTGCCTGGACCCCGAACGGGGGCGAGGTGCTCTTCGTCGAGTCGGTGGCGATTCCCGGCTCCCGGGGCTTCATCCTGACCGGCCAGCTGGGGGATGTCATGAAGGAGTCCGCCCGGGCGGCCCTCTCATTCGCCCAGTCCCGGAGCGAATCGCTTCAGATTTCCCCCGCCTTCTTTTCGAAGAACGAGATCCACATCCATGTTCCGGGAGGGGCCATTCCCAAGGACGGTCCCTCGGCCGGCATCACCATCACGACGGCCATCCTCTCCCTTGCCACCGGCATCCCCGTTCCCTCGACGGTGGCCATGACAGGCGAGATCTCCCTCTCCGGGCGGGTTCTTCCCGTCGGAGGGATCAAGGAAAAGCTGATCGGGGCCCGGGAGGCGGGGATCACGACGATCTATCTTCCGGCCAAGAATGCGAAAGACATCTCGGAGCTTCCGGAGGAGGTCCGGCGGGATCTCGTCATTCACCCGGTGGAGATGATGGACGAGCTGATCAACATTTTCTTTTCCGGGAACCGGCAAAAGGACGGGACGGGGACAGGGAGACTTCGCAAGACGGCGGGTGGAAAGACGGCCAGGAAGCCGGGGCCTTCCCGAAAATAAATCTTCCAGGGCATACTACGGGGAAGAATCCTCTTCGCCGGGGGTTCCCCCCTGCGGTCTCCCTTCACTTTTGGCCGGAATTCACTCCGGCCCCGGAGATTCCTTTTGCCGGGTGCTCTGCTGCCAGAGCGTCTGGAGGATGGCGAGGATCACCGGACCGATGAATAGCCCGATGATTCCAAAGGCCTCGAGTCCTCCCAGAACCCCCAGAAGGATCAGAATGAAGGGCATCTCGGAGGAGCGGCCAATGAAGATCGGCTTGATCACGTTTTCGATTCCCCCCACGATCACCGCATTCCAGACAAGAAAGAGGATGAAGGCCAGCGTCCGGCCTTCGGCCAAAAGGACCAGGGAGGCGGGAAGCCAGACGGCGACCGCTCCCATGGGAAAAAGGGCCAGGAAAAAGAGCAGGAAGGTCAGGAGAAGGGCGTCGGGAATTCGGGCGACCTCGAATCCGATTCCTGCCAACAGCGCCTGGGCCAAGGCGGTGAAGAACATCCCGTAGACAACCCCCCGGGTGACGGGGGCGATCTGTCCGAAGGGCTCCTCGACTCCCGGCCCTCCCCATTTCAAAAGCAGGGTGCGGATCCCCCCCCAAAGTTCCGGTCCCCTCAGATAGAAGCTGAAAAGTCCCAGAAGAAGAACCAGGGTCTTGACCGCTATCTTTCCGGCATCGGTCATGATTGCGAAGAGCCGGTCCCCCATTGTGAGGAGATGGGACTGGAGGCGGTCCATGAAGATGGAGAAACTCGGGGTGTGGGCCCTGAAATTCTGGTAGCCCTGCTCCACGCGTGGCCCGAGAAAGGGGATGTGTTCGATCCATGCCGGAAGCGTCGCCCCGGGATTGGCGAGAAAGCTTCTGAGCTTTGCGACCTCCGCCAGAATCTCCTGGGCGAGGGGAAGGGCAAAGGAAAGAAGGGGGGCCAGGACAAGGAGGAGAAAAAGGATCGTCATCAGGAGGGCCGAGAGGACAGGCCTTTTGATGAAGCGCCTCAGGAAGGAGAGGAGCGGGTAGGTGGCAAAGGCCAGAATCCCGGCCCAGAGAAGGGGAACGATATAAGGAAGAAGGACAAATCCGGCGGTTCCGATGAGGGCCAGCAGAAGCATGGCCCTGACGGCCGGAGACCCGTTCCTCATCTCCGGGGGGCCGGGTTCAGGCTGCACCTCCGTCATGCGGCCGGAGGTATCCCTGGGCGGGTCCAGGGAGCCACCGTGGCCCGTCTCTGCTCGTAGGCCGCGATCTCGGACTCCTTTTTGAGGGAGAGTCCGATTTCATCCAGGCCTTCAAGAAGATGGGTCTTCCTGACCGGATCGACAGAGAAGGAGAAGGAATCTCCGGAAGGAGTCCGGACCTTCTGCTCCGGGAGGTCGATGGTCAGGCGGTATCCGGGAATGGCCGCCACTTCGGAGAATAGGGCCTCCACCTGCCGGGGATCGAGTACGACCGGAAGAATCCCGTTCTTGAAGCAGTTGTTGTAGAAGATGTCGGCGAAGGAGGGAGCGATGATGGCCCGGAACCCGTAGTCTAAAAGGGCCCAGGGAGCGTGTTCGCGGGACGAGCCGCATCCGAAGTTCTCCCGCGCCAGGAGGATCCGGGCGCCGTGGTAGCGGGGGTTGTTGAGGACAAAGGAGGGGTCGGGAACAAGACCGTCGGTCCGTCCGTCGGAGGGGGCATCCTTGTAGCGCCAGTCGTAGAAGAGGCTGACACCCAGTCCGGTTCTCCGGATGGTTTTCAGGAACTGTTTGGGGATGATGGCGTCGGTATCCACGTTGGCCCGGTCGAGCGGAGCCACAACGGCGGTCAAAGTGACGAAGGGTTCCATGGGAGGGTTCTCCTTGGGTTGGGGTCAGGATCTGGAGAGGGTCCGGATGTCCGTGAAGTGGCCGGCGATGGCGGCGGCGGCTGCCATCTCGGGGCTGACGAGATGGGTCCGTCCGTTCTTTCCCTGGCGCCCCTCGAAGTTCCGGTTTGAGGTGGAGGCGCAGCGCTCAAAGGGGGCAAGCTGGTCGGGATTCATCCCCAGGCACATGGAACATCCTGGCTCCCGCC
>JAKAWK010000078.1 GCA_021827365.1 Nitrospirota bacterium | reverse complement strand
ACTCCGGCTCCTGCGGCCGCCCCGGCTCCCCCGTCGGATCTGGTGGTGCCCGCCATGAACATCCATCTCAAGGGCTTCGTGGATGTCTACGCCCAGTACAATCCGACCTCGGCGGGAACCACCGACTTCCGGGCCTACGACTACGGGGCCAATTCCTTCAACATCAACATGGCCCAATTAAAGCTCTGGCGTCCCGACGACGACGGAGTGGGATTCGTGCTCCGGGCCGACTTCGGTCCCGGCGCCTACGCCTCGGCCCAGAACTTCTCTCCGGGCTACTACGGGGCCCTAGGGGGCGGCCACGCCTTTGCCTCGAACAGCACGAGCCTCGAGGCCCCCAACGCCGCCGGCATGCCCTACTCCTCCTTCTGGATGGAAGAGGCCTACATCAACGTTCTCGTGCCCGATACCAACAAGGAGCTCGAGGTCTATACCGGCCAGTTCCAGACGCTCGCGAACTTCGAGGTGATCCAGCCCTACGGCAACTGGATGATCTCCGACGGCTACACCTTCTTTCTCGGACCCTATACCCAGACCGGGGTCCGGGTGCACTACGCCCCCAACTCCACGACCAACCTCTACCTGGGGGTGAACAACGGGTGGAACTCGAACTTCCAGTCGAACGAGGGAAGCTACTTCCAGGACATCGAACTGGGACTGGTGGCCAACCCCGTCTCCTGGCTCAACATCAACTTCTCGGGGTACCTGGGACCCCAGGTGCGGAACATGTACTTCGACCCGCTCTTCCTGGGGGCCATTTCGGGGGCGGCCCAGGCCCAGTACACCAACAACAACGCCAACACCCCGACCTGGCGCAACTACGGGGCCTTCGTGGTGGAGGTGGGGCCCTTCGCCCACTTCACCCTGGTCACCGACGACTCCTACGGCTGGCAGGCCGAGGGCCAGATCAGCCCGACCACCGGGATGCCGGTGGGCAACGCCACCTGGTACTCGAGCGAGAACTTCGTGCGCTATGACATTAGCGACACCATGGATCTCGTGGCCCGCTACGAGGTCTACTACGACCCGAACGGCTTCATGACGGGAATCCCCGGAACGGCGATCAACGACGAGACGGTGGACTTCCAGTGGAACTTCTACCCGAACATCATCAGCCGGATCGAGTACCGCCACGACAACTCGAACAGCCCGCTCTTCAACAACAGCCTCTACAGCGCGGCCAACCGGGGTCCGGCCCTCTATACCCAGGACACCGTCGACCTCGATCTTATTTACACCTTCTAGAAGACTCCGAACCTCTTGAAAAGGAAAGAGAAGACATAAATGAAAAAGATCTTTCTGGCGGTTTTGCTGGCCTTTGGCATGGCCCTTCCGGCCCCGGGGCCTTCGGCCGAATCGCTCCTCCTTGTGGAGGAGGCCCTTGCGGAATCGGCCGATCCGCGGACTCCCGGAAAAACCCTCATCGCCGGCCTCGTCACCGGAGTCCGCAAAAAAACGGGGTCCTCCCGGGTTTCCCTGTCTCTCCGGGAGACCCGGATCGGAAAGGAAGGGCGTCCCCTCTGTGACGCTCCGACCGGCCGGTTTCTCTATGTCGAATCGGTGACCGCGGTTGTGAGGAAGCCAAAAGACCGATTAAAAAGTGCCTTCGTAGTCATGGGGGATCCGCCGGATCCCCCGAAGGCGGAGATCGGGAGAGGGATGTGCGTCACCGTTTCTCCCGAGGCCCGAAAGACCCTGGAGAAGTCTCCCGAGCCAGGGATCGACATCGTCGTCGCGGGCCCGGAAGCCGGCAAAAGGAAGGCCCGGCTCGGTGCCGGAACGGTCACCATCTGGTCCGGGCCCCCTTCGAAGGAGAAGCCCCCCGGCCGGCAAGGGCTGACGCGGCACGATCCCCGACGCCCCAGGCGGCATTCCCGGCGGATAGCCGCCTGACCGGGAGGCGGCAGGGGACGCTTCCCCAAAACAAGGAGAGGAAATCCATGGCCAGAAAAGAGAAAAAACCGGACAGAGAGGTGTGGCCTCTGGAGGTGGGGCTGTTTCTTCTGCTTGCGGGGCTCCTTTTTAGCCTCATGGTCTGGCGCCACCTTCATCTTCCTGACCTGGAGCTACCAAAAACCCATGTCATCGGGAGAGGGCTGCCCTTCCCTCCGCCTCTCTGGATTTCCTCTGGCCATCCGGCCAATTGCCTAGATCCGCTCCATCGGATATAAAGAAGGTTCCCGACCGCTCACACCCGGAGATTTTACATGGCCCTCTTTCATCTCTACCATGAAACCCGAAAGAGCGTCGTCAGATTCCGGGAGGCGGTCCTCGGGCGCGTGGTGGGCGTCGGGGCCCTTTTTTCCTCGGGGTACGGCGACGTGGGTTCCTCCATCTATTTCGCGCTGGGGGTCACCACCATCTACGCGGGGGGCGCCTCCTTCCTCGCCATCTTCATCGCCGGACTCTTCTTCATCGCCACCGTCCTCTCCTACGCCGAGCTCTCTTCCGCCATTCCCGAGGCCGGAGGATCCTCCCTCTTTGCCCAGCGGGCCTTCGGGGACGGCTGGGCCTTTTTCGCCGGATGGGCCCTCCTTCTGGACTATATCGTCACCCTGGCCATCAGCGCCTTTTCGGTCGGCCCCTACCTGGGCTACTTCTTCCCGATCCTCAAGAACAACGTCCAGGCCAATGTGACCTTCACCGGAGGGCTGATCCTCCTCCTCATGCTCATGAACATCTTCGGCCTGCGCGAGTCGTCCCGCTTCAGCCTGCTCCTGGCCGGCTTCGACATCTTCACCCAGCTCTCGCTCATGATCCTGGGAATCGTCTTCCTCTTCGACCTTCCCAGGATCCTCTCCCAGTTCTCCCTGGGCACCAATCCGACCTGGCCCCACTTCCTCTACGGAATCTCCGTGGCCATGGTGGCCTATATCGGAATCGAGGCGATCAGCCAGATGTCGGCGGAGGCCCGGAATCCGGGGAAGTCGGTCCCCCGGGCCATGTTCATGACGATGGGCACCACCGTCCTTCTCTACTCGGGGATCAGCCTGGTCGCGGTCTCGGCCATGAGCCCAAAGCTTCTCTCCACCGTCTGGGTCAACGATCCGATTGCGGGGATCGCCCATTTCATCCCCCACGTGAACACCTACCTGGGGCCCTGGGTGGCCCTTCTCGGGGCCACGATCCTGACGGTTGCCGCCAATGCCGGCCTCATCGGCGTCTCCCGCCTGGCCTTCTCCATGTCCCACAACTTCCTGATCCATCCGATCTTCCGCCATACCACGAAGCGCTTCCGGACGCCGGTCTATTCCATTCTCTTCTTCGGAAGCCTGGGCGCCGCCATTGTGGCCTTCTTTCCCTACCTCGAGGTCCTGGCCGACCTCTACAACTACGGCGCCATGATCTCCTTTACGATGACCCACCTGGCCCTTATCCGCCTTAGGCACCTGGAGCCCGCCCTTCCCCGCCCGTTCCGGGTCCCCCTCTCGCTCCGGATAGGCGGACGGGAAATCCCGATTCCCGCCCTCTTTGGCCTTCTGGGAACCGGAAGCGTTTTTGCGATGGTCCTGATCTTCCACAAGTACGGGCGGGTCTTCGGAACCCTCTGGATGGCGGCCGGGATCGCCTACTACTACACCTTCCGGAAAACCGCCAGGATGCCCCTCATGGACCGTCTCTCCGTGACGGAGATTCCCGAGCCCCCCACCCCGCTCGACATTCCCCACAAGATCCTCATGGTCGCCACCTCCCCCACGGCTCCCTCGCCGGTCCTTCCGGACATTCTGAAAATCGCCAAAACCGACGGAGCCAAGGTTCTCGTCGTGACGGTCCTTGAGGTTCCCCTGGCCCTGCCACTTTCTGCCCCTCTTCCCGCAGAAGAGCAGGTCGCCCGGCACACCCTCTCGGTCTGCCAGGCGATCGGGGTGGAGCGGGACGTCCTGGTCGATACCCGCCTCCTCCGGGGCCGTTCAGCGGGCGAGGCCCTGGTCCGGACCCTCAGGCGGGAGCAGGCCGACACCCTCGTCATCAACGATACCGATTCGCCGGTCTCCCGGGCCATCGAAACGGTCCTCCTCCGTTCCGGACTTCCCGTCACTCTCTGGAAATTCCGCCGGCTGGGCCCTGAAGCTTCCCGTGAACACGCCCCTTCCGCCTGAACAAAAAAGACAGGAGGTCGTCTCTCCCGATTCAGACCGCTCCAGAAGGGTCATGCTCCTCGCGGTCTTCCTCTCCCTTCTCCTCTTCCTTCTCGACTCCCTGACCCCCCAGCGCCTGGTGGTCTCCATCCTCCAGGACGTTCCCATCGCCCTCACAGGGCTCACCCGGAACCGGCGCCTCACCATCGTCCTGGTGCTCTTCGGCATCCTCTCGAATGTCCTTGCGGAGGCGATCAATTCCCGGGCGGAGGGCTTCATAAGCCCGTTCGCCATCGCCAACCGCCTCTTCTCGGTCGTCTCCTTTCTTCTGGTGGGCTATCTGGCCTTAAAGATCCAGGACCATGGCCTCGAAACGGGAAAAGCCCTCTCCGAACGCCTCCGGGCCGACCGCGACCGAAAGATCCGATCCCTTCTGGAGGAGCTGTCCCGGGAAGAGGCCCCCCAGAACCTCCTCTCCCGGATCGCCACCCATTTCCGCTCCCTGTTCGGAGCCCACGGCATCATCTTCGCCGCCGCCCGGGAGAACCGGTGGCACTCCCCCATCCTTTCCGATCCCCCGGACCTCTCCTTCTGGAAAGAGGGAGAGCCCCTTCCCGGGGCCCTCTCCCTTCTCATGTCCCGGGCGTTTTCCCCCCGGCCCGTCTCGGAGCTGAGCCTTGCCTTTGTGCTCGAATCCAACCACGTCCCGGAAGGAATCGTCGCCCGTCTGTCGACGGGATCGGGAAGTTCCGCGGAGACCTCCGGGATCCTTCTCTTTCTCCTGGGACCCCGGGAGCCGGAAACCGCCGTTCTCCTCGAGGAGATCCTTCCGGTCCTCGAGGAGCTTTTGAGGCGCCTCGAGCTTCTTCGCCATTTCAGGGAGACGAACGGCCTGCTGCTCCGGAAAAACGCCATGATCCGGGACCTCATCTCCGGCGTCTCCCATGACATCCGGACCCCTCTCCTGGCCCAGAACATGACCATGACCCTGGCGCTCGAGGGGATCTGGGGAGCCCCCCCGGAAGGGGTCGCCTCCCTCCTGGAACAGATGATCGGGTCGAACAGCTCCCTTCTCGAGCTCGCAAACCGTCTTCTCCTCCTCTCCCGCTACGAGCTCGACGATCCGCCTCTCGAGAGGCAGCCCTTCCCTCTGGATGCGCTCCTTTCAGAGGTTCTCTCCGAGCTTGAGCCGATCTCCCGCCAGGGCGGGCTCACCGTCTCGACCCGTCTCCTGCCGGACACCTTCGTGGGCGACCGGCAGGCCCTGAAGCGTCTTTTCCTCAATCTGATGGACAATGCCATCAAATGGTCTCCCCCTGGGGGAACGGTTGGTGTATCCTGTCGTAAGACACCCTCCGGTTTTTCCGTCACGATTGCGGACTCCGGGCCCGGCATCCCGCCGGAGATGGTCCCCCGTCTTTTCCGGCGCTTTGGCGGCCTCTCCCCCGGTTCGGGGTTTGGCCTGGGGCTCTACCTGGCCCAGCAGATCGCACGGCTCCATGGAGGGCAGATCCACTATCAGAAGGGAGATCCGGGAAGCCTGTTTACCGTGGAGCTCCCGGAAGGGAGTCCCCCATGACGCGGGTCTTTCTTGTCGAAGACCATCTCCTGATGCGAAAGGGGCTTCTGGCCGCCCTCGGACGCGATCCCTCCCTCGAGATCGCCGGAGAGGCCGGAAGCGGGGAGGCGGCGCTGGGGACGCTTCTCCCCCTGGGTTCCGATGAAGACCTTCCGGATGTCGTGGTCATGGACATCGGTCTTCCGGGACTCTCGGGGATCGAGACCACCCGAAGGCTCAAGGAGGCGCATCCCTCCCTCCGGATCCTCATGTTCACCGTCCACCAGATGGAGGAGGAGATTTTTTCGGCCTTCTCCTCCGGGGCCGACGGGTACTGCCTGAAAGACAGCGATGTGGGAAGCCTTCTTCTGGGGATCCAGGCCGTCGCCCTGGGATCCCTGTATGTGGACCCCCGCATCGCCCATCTGGCCATCCGGCGGATCCTGTCCTCTCCCGCACGCGAAACGGAGTCCCCCCTCTCCCCGCGCGAGACGGAGGTTCTGAAACGTCTGGCGGAAGGGAGGTCCAACCGGGAGATTGCCGGGGATCTCGAGATCAGCCTGAGCACCGTCAAGGCCCATATCCAGAGCATTCTGGTCAAGCTGGCGGCGTCCACCCGGGCGGATGCCGCCGTCAAGGCCCTCAAAAAAGGCTGGCTCTGACCCTAAGGCGGGCAGCCTGAACCAACCTTCACCAGGAGAAAACAGCGGCCCGGACTCACAGCTCTGAGTCCAGACTCCTGTTTTCATGGAGAGACCATGATCCGGGCCCGTTCCCTTGCCCACGACAGCCTGTCCCCGGAGGGGGAAGACCCGAAAATGGACTTGTCCTCCGGGCTTTCCCGCCTCGACGGAAAGACCGTGGTGATCCTCAAGCTTTCCGGCTGGGGAAGCCTTCTCGGGATCGCCCCCCTTCTTTTTGGCCTTCGCAAAAAGGCACCAACGTGCCGGCTAATTCTTGCCACACATCGAAGGAACGCTCCCGTCGCCTCCCGCTTTCCCTGGCCCGACACGATCCTTTATCTTGACGGGGGCTCCGTAGCGTCAGGCCCCCGTTCCCTTCCCGGGGTGGCCAAGCTTGCGCTTGCGATCCGGGCCCAGAAGCCCTTCCTCTTCCTCGACCTCCAGCTTGAGACCCTGAGATGGACCTCTCTTTTTTACCAGGTGGCAAGCGGGGCCTCCCGGACCATCGGGTTCGTCAGACGGGGGGACCGGCTCCGGATGGCGGCCCTTTCGCATCCCCTTTTTTTCAACCGGCACCACCCCTCCGTCCGGGCCTACGAGCAGGCCGCCCTTCTTCTGGGGCTCCCCCCGGGGACCTTCCGGCCCGAAGCCCTCGAACCGGCCCTTCGGGAATCCCTTATGGACCGCCGGGAGATCGAAGGAGCCCTCCCTTCCCTGCGCCTTCCGGGAAAGATCCTGGTCATGAACCCCAACGCCTCGGAGAGGGCCCTGGAGCGGCGATGGCCCCGGGAGTCTTTTTCCCGGACCGCCGAACGGCTTCTCCGGCGCCATCCCTCTCTCCGCATCGTCCTGACCGGGTCTTCGGAAGAGCGGGAATACACGGACCGGATCCTCCACGATCTCCCGGCCTTCCGGGGACGGATCACGAATCTGGCCGGACGGCTCTCCTTCGGAGGCCTCATCGCCCTCTTGCGCCGGGCCGATGTCTTTCTTTCGAACGATACCGGCCCTCTCCATCTGGCGCTCTGCCTCCGGACCCCCACCGTCGGCCTGTTCGGTCCGACCCGTCCGGACCTCGTGCTGGCTCCCTGGACCCTTTCCCAGATGACGGCTCTCCATGAACCCCTCTACTGCAGTCCCTGTCTCTACCAGGTCTTGCGCCCCCCCTGCGGCGGGGACAACATCTGTCTCTCCTCCCTTCCTGTCGACAGGGTGGTCGGAGCGATCGAAAGCCGGCTCGCCGGAGAGCATCCGAAGGACGGGAGGGACTCCGCTCTCCGCCCCCCCTTCCGCGCCTCGGACGACCGGGGGATCCCCCTGGCCGGATTCCGGCCGGACGACCGGGGAATCCGGATGTGACTCCCGCCCGTATCCCCCGTCTCCTGAGTCTGGCCCGGGGCCTCCGGGGCCTCGTCCAGGGCTTTCTTCTTGCCGTTTTTCTTCCGGACCTCCATGCCCTGGGATGGTCGAGCCTCACCATGGGAGAAGCCCTTTCGGGGGGGCTCCTGGCCGACTTCCTGCTCACATTGGCGGTGGGCCCCCTCTCGGACCGCATTTCCCCCCGCCACCTGCTCATGGCCGGGGAACTGGCCAGTGCCGTCTCCGCCCTCCCCTTCCTGGTCGATCCGTCGCCGCTCGCCCTGGGACTCTCCATTTTCCTGGCCGGAGCCGGGCAGAGATCAAACGGCTCTCCCGGCCCCTGGGCCCCCTCGGAACAGGTCCTTCTGGCAAGACAGCCCGTCTTCGGCCGCCCTTTTCTCCACTTCGGGGTGAACATGAGTCTGGGACTTGCCGGAATGGGCGCCGGGGCACTTCTGGCCTTTTTCTGGTCTTCGGATCCCCTGAAAAGCCTCAGGGAGGGGCTGGCGGGGCTTTTTTTCCTTTCCCTCCTCACCTTTTTTCTTGCCGCGCTCATCCCCTCGGATCCCGTCCCCTCTCCCCGGTCTCCTGATCCTTCTCCGGCCCCTTCCGCCTCCCGGCCCCTCCCGGAGCGCCGGAAGCTTCTCCTGCTGGTCTTATTGAATGTCGCGGGGGGGCTCTCCATCGGACTTCTGGATCCTGTCATCGCCTACTGGTTTCTCATCCGCTTCCACACCGCCCCAGGCCAGACGGCCCTCTTTTTGGCCCCGGCCTTTTTCTCGGCGGCCCTCGTCTCCTTCCTTCTCGGTCGCACTGACCGCTTAAGGCCCATGACCGGCCTCGTCCTCTCCATTTTGGGGATCTCCTTTCTGGCAGGGCTTCTCCTGCCCCTTTCCTCTTCCTTCGGCCTGGCCGTCCTCCTCTATACCGTGCGTCTCTCCGGCATCAAGGCCGCCGGGGGCATCCGCCAGGCCCTGGCGCTCTCGCTTGTCCCCGTCCGGAATAGGGGACAGGCCGCCTCGCTCCACCTCTCCTCGCTCAATGCCGCCCAGATCGCGGGGCCCCTTCTCTCCGGACTCCTCTTTCACTCCCGGGAAACCGAAACGCCCCTCGTCCTGTCCGGGATCCTCTCCGGCCTCTCCCTTTTCCTGTTTTATCTCCTCTACCGGTCGGCCCAGACTAAAAAAGAGGAAGGGGCCCGGACCCTCGAGGCCCCGTTCGACCCCGAGCGCTCCTCCTAATTTCTTGCCAGGGATGCCCTCCCCGGCTAGAATGGAGCTCGACACACGGATTCCGGAGAGGAGGAACCTGAAGATGGCCCGGGATGGCCGCCCCCTCTCTGGAAGAACCCCCTGCCTGACTCCCGGGAGTCCCTGCCGATGACCTTTCCCCTCCCTTCGGGAGCCGCCCTGGCCGCCGGATTCTTTCTCATCGTGGCGGGCTCGGCGCTTTTCACCCGCTCCCTTGAGGCCACCGTCGAGCGATTTTTCGAAAACCGCAACCGGGGACTCCGGATCCTGGGCAATCTCTCCCTTTCGCTTCCGGAGCTGGTCCTTCCCCTGATGGCCTTTCTGGTTCCGGGAGACGGGGAATCCCGCATCGAGGCCGGAACGGGGGCCCTCTTCGGCCCTCCGCTCTTTCTCTGCCTTTTTCTCCTCCCCCTTTCTCTCTTTCTCGGAGGCTCCCAGGCCCGGACCCTCCTTCGGGAGATCCCCTTCATCGCAGCGGGCCTCGCCGCGGCCCTCCTCCTTTTTGGCCACAGCCTTCTCCCCCGCCTTCTCCTGGCCCTGGCCCTTTCCGGGGTTTATCTTTGGGGCCTCCTTTCGGCCCCGGAGCCTTTGGAGCCCCACGAGATGCCCTCCTCCCCCGCCCCCTGGTCGGCAAAGGACGCCCTCTTTGTCGCGGGAGGGGCCCTCCTGATGGCTCTCGGGAGCCAGCTCTTCCTTTCGGGAATCGAACGCCTCCAGGAAACCCGCGGATGGTCCTCCTTCTGGACGGCCCTCCTTCTGGGCCCCCTGGCCACCGAGGCCCCCGAACTTCTCACCCTCACCCACTTCCTCCGGAAGCGGAGCCTGTCCCAGTCCTTTTCCATCCTCTGGGGGTCGATCCACCTCCAGGCCACCCTCTCGATCGCGGCGGGGCTTCTGGCCTCTCCCTGGGCCGGCTCTCCCGACGCCCTCCGGGCAGGCCTCCTTCTTTCGGGGGCCCTCGTGGCCCTGGGCCTTCTCGGGGCCCTCCGGAGAGGGGCGGGAGCTCCCCCTTGAGCGATCCCTCCCTGCTCCCCCCTCCCGCTCCCCCGGACCCGGGCCGGGGCTTTGTCCCTCTCCTCTTCGGCCTGACCAGCCTCTTTGCCGACATGACCTACGAGCTGGCCCATGTGCTGCTCCCCCAGATGATGATCGCTTTCGGAGGCGGGGCTCTTTCGACCGCCCTGATGGAGTCTCTGGCGGAGGGAACCCGGATGGGGGGCTTCCTGGTCTCCGGCCGTCTGGGGGGCCCTCCCCGGACGGAGGCCGCCCTCGTCCGGGGAGGCTACGGCCTCACGGTTCTCTCGACGGTGCTCATGGGTACCGCCGCCTCGTCCGGAGCCCTGATCGGTCTCAAGAGCCTCTCCTGGTTCGGGAAGGGCCTCCGGGGACCGGCACGCGACGCCCTCCTGTCGAACGCCCTTCCTCCCGAACTCCATGCGAAGGCCTTCGGAACTGTCCGGGGCTTAGACCAGGTCGGAGGGCTCCTGGGCCCGCTCATTGCCCTGGCCCTCTCCGGCCTTCTCTCCCCGGCGCACATCCTGTTTGTCGCCGTCCTTCCGGGACTTTTGTGCATGGGCTTTTCCGTCATCGCCACCCGAAGGGCCGTCTCAAAACGCCTGGCCCCTCTTCCGGCTTCCGCCGCCTCCCCCGGTCCCGGCTCGGGTCTCCTGAGCGGGGTCATGTCTCTCCCCGGAATCCGGACCTTCATCCTGGGAGGGACGCTCCTCCGGGCCGGCACGCTTCCCGCCACACTCCTCATGTTCCGATTTGCCTCGGAGGGAGGATCCTTCCCGGTGACGGTCGCGGGATTTCTCCTGTCCTCCCTCCTGACGGTTCTCGCCAATCTCGCCATCGTGAAGGGGCTTCTTCCCAAGTCTCCCCGCTCCCTGATGGGAATCTCCGCCCCGCTCATCGCCCTTTCGGCTCTCATGCTGGCCCCCCGGGGAGCCCATCCCGTCGACTATATTCTGGCCATGATGGCCTGGGGCGCGGGGGAGGCCTGCGCCACGGTCGGGCTCAAGGTCCGGGGAGCCGCCCTCTGGGCCCCGGAGCTCCGGAGCCGGGGCTTTGCCCTCTTCGAGATTTCCGCGGCCCTCCTGTCGCTCCTCCTCTGGCCGGTCCTATCCCACCTGTGGGATATCGGAGAGACGGGGCTGGGGATGGGGATCGCAGCCCTTTCGGCGGCCGTTGGAGGCGCGGTGCTGCTCTGGGGAGGGGGGAGTCCCCAATCCCCGAGCATCCCAAAGTCCTGAATTCCCCCTTTCAAAAGAAGCGCCCCAGTCCCTGCGCTCCCCTCTTTCTCCCTCCTCCGGATGGCTCCGGTGGCGTGCACCCCGACGGCCTGCCAACCCCTACAAAACCCGTCCCCTTCTCTCAAGGCCTGACACTCCCGGGGTGTATTTTTCTTTTTTCATGGGATGATCCGGAACATTCGGAAGAGAACGGACGGGAAAGGGCAGAAGGAGGAGCGCCCCCTCCGGGGAAGGGAGAGGGGGCTCCGGATGATCTCAGGTTTCCTCTGCGAGGACCGACGGGACGGCCCTGGAGGCAGGGGCCGTTGCGGTCCGGTAGAGGTTGTAGAGGAAGATCCACTGCCCCGTGATGATCATGAAGCCGCCCCAGGAGCGGGCCACCATGTAGGGGTGGGTCGCCTGGACGGAGGCCACATAGGGGATCTCGTAGACCTTGGCCGCCGCCTGGATGAGCCCGGCCGCCGTGAGCGAGGTCCAGAAGATGATGAAGCCGATGGTCATGAGCCAGTAGTGATAGAGCTCAA
>JAKAWK010000077.1 GCA_021827365.1 Nitrospirota bacterium | reverse complement strand
CTCGGCCCCCATCGACATCCAGGTCGAGGGCCGGGATCTTGAAACCTCCGACCGGATCGCCCGGAAGATCCGTCAGATCGTGCGAAACGTTCCCGGAGCGGTCGACGTGGCCATTCCCCAGGTCCTCCACTATCCGGCGGTCTATGTGAGGACGAACCGGGACAATGCCATCCTGGTCGGCATGACCCAGAACGACGTGGCAACCAACCTTCTGGTCTCGCTCGCCTCAAGCTCGCTCATCGCCCCTAACTACTGGGTCAACCCGAAAAACACCGTCAACTACATCGTGGCGGTCCAGACCCCCACCCCCCGGATTGCCACCATGGGGGAGCTCGGACACCTTCCCCTCCGGCCAGCCCAGACCTCGGTCTCCAATCTCATGGCGGCCCTCCAGGTGCCCCAGCCCTCCCCCACGGTCCAGTATCTGTCCAACATTGCCGATATCCGCCTGGGCACCACCCCGGGCTCCATCACCCACTACACCGTCCAGCGGGTCGAAGATGTTCTGGTCAATACCCAGGGGCGCTCACTGGGCTCGGTCTACCGCGACATCCGGGCGGCCCTCAAAGGGTTCGTCACCCCCCCGGGAACGATCCTCCGCTTCCGGGGTCAGAGCGCTGAAATGTTTGACTCCTTCAAAAACTTCGGCCTGGGCCTTATCCTGGCCGCCCTCCTGGTCTACCTGCTCCTGGTCATGAACTTCCAGTCCTTCCTCGATCCCTTCATCATCCTCATGAGCGTCCCGGCCGGTCTCTCCGGAGTGGCGCTGGCTCTCTTTGCCACCCACACGACGCTGAACGTCGAATCGGCGATGGGGGCGATCATGGTGGTGGGGGTGGCGACCGCCAACAGCATCCTGGTGGTGACCTTCGCCAACGATCTTCGGGGAGAAGGCCTTTCGGCCGCGGATGCGGCGGTCAGGGCCGGTGCGACGCGCCTTCGCCCGGTGCTCATGACGGCCACCGCCATGATCCTGGGCATGCTCCCCATGGCCCTGGGGCTGGGGAGCGGAGGCGAACAGAACGCCCCCCTGGGACGGGCGGTGATCGGGGGGCTGATGGTGGGCACCGTCTCGACCCTCTTTCTGGTTCCGACCCTCTACAGCGTTCTTCGGAAAAAGATCCCCAACCGGTTCCGCTTCGACGAGATCTTCCGGAGGGCCCTGGGCCACGATTGAGGAATGGAAAACTATCGCAAACCGAACTCCGAAGGAACGCCGATGCGGGGGTCCGCAAATTTCGGCAAAAATCCCGGGAAGAAGCGATGGGTTTCCAGTCCAGGCCGTCAGGAAATTACCTTGGGGTCAGAATGATCCGATGGGGGGGCAGTCAGGAGTGAGTCTCCTGAACCCTTTGTTTGAAAGCTCCTACGACAACCCTTCCGACTCTTATTTTTCTAGGACCAGATCTTTCTCCTGACTGTTTCCGCCCTTTTCAGTGGTCGATCACCGTGCCGATGGAGGGGTGGAGCAGGAGCTTTCCCACATTCTCCCGGATCCGTCCGAGAAAGGCGTCGAGCCGTTCCGGATCGGGAGGGTCCCAGTGGGTGTAGGCGACCAGGACCTTTCTGAACCAGGGCTTCTCCAGGGTTCCCGTCTCCCCCCGGGGAACCTCGGGACCCAGCCCCTCCGCAATCTTTTTGACGAGCATCCCTGTTTTGGCCTCGCTCCATCCCGAAACCACCAGATGAAAGATCCCCGGAGGCTCCCCGAAGACCGCCATGGAGTCCCCGGTCAGACGGCCGATCTCGGAGACGATGAACTCCCTCGCCCGTTGAAAGTCTTCTCCCTCCCCCTCCAGAAGGCGCCCCTTTTCCGGATCGTCGAAGAGGAAAGAGATCACCCCCACCGGCTCCCGGCCTCCGGCAGCGCCCTGTTTCCGGGCGAGCTCGAAGAGAATTTCCTTCATCTGGAGGAGGTTCCGGAGCCCCGAGGGGTCCGGGAGAAGAAATTCGATTTCGGGGGCGGAGAGAGCATCGACGACCAGGGCTACCTCCTCCCCGTCCACTCCCCCCAGGGGAAGGACCGCCCGGGTGCGGGTTTCATTGTCTCCCAGGGAACTCTCGAGAAGCGACTCCGTCAGATTCTCCTCGATATCTCCTTCCCCGAAGGTCCGGACCTGCCCTCCCTCGTCCGAGACGACTTCGTCGACCACCGTCCAGCCGGCCTCCCCCTCCCTTTTTTTCAATAGCTGGGCCCGGACAAGGACGATTCCCCGACCCTGCCCCAGCCGCTTCTTCAACGCCTCAAGGATTTCCTCCCGACCGGAGCGGAATCGGGCCCACCGCAAACCAAGGGCGGAAAGATCCCCCTTCAGGTCCCCCTCTTCCCCGGGCTCTTTCCTCCTTAACGTGGCTCGAAAGGCCAGAAGAAGGACCAGGACTCCCCCGGCCAGCAAAAGGAGAAGGACGAGGGGACGGGAGAGGCTTCCGGAGGGTCGAGCTCCTTCTCCGGTCCCCCCCTTCGAAGCCGGGAGAGGGGCCCCGGGAAGTCCGGAGAGCAGATTTTCGATCGTGGCAAAGGCCGAGACCGGGGCGGGAGAGGATCCGGGAAGGAGAGAGCGCTCCCGGGCGAGCTCCTGGCGGAGGAGGCTCAACCGGGACCTAAGGAGCCGGTCCTGGCGGGATCGCTCGGGAGGGCCGCAGGAGGCCCACTCTTTTTCGCGGGCCCCGAAACGGTCCAGGAGATAGTCCAGCCGGTCGTAGTTGAAGGAAGGGGCAGAGCGGGAGGCGGCGATGAAATGCTGGAGCTTTTCGATCGATGCACCCAGCCTGGCCTTGGCCCCGGCAGGACAGGCGGCCCCGGAGGATAGCCCGGGGGGAACGAAGACAATAAGGAGAAGCGACAGGAGGGGAGCGAAGAAGGCCATGCCCAAGCTCGTCCGGGGTGAGGGGAGAGGTCCCGAGGCCGGTCCCGGACCTCCCCGTTGTCTCAGGGACCGGACAGGCTCTCGGCCAGGAGGTCGAGCTCCTCGGGCGTTCCCTTGTCGAGAACGGCGATCCAGTCGAGGCCCGTGCGCTCGACGAAGGAGCGGAAATCCTCCCCATTGTGGCAGGCGCTCTCGTAGAAGGCAAGGAGCCGGGTCAGGAAGGGCGCCACCTGGTCCTTGAGAAGTTTCACCCCTGTTCTGCGGTTCACGGAGAGGGCCCCCGTCATCGATCCTCCCAGCAGAAGCTCGAAGCCGTCCTCGGCCCCCAGGTCGCCGTTCTTGCCCTGGATCCCGGAGAGGCCGATGTCGGCGATCCGCATCTGGCCGCAGTCGTTGGGGCAGCCGGAAAGATGGATGTAGGGGACGGAGGGAAGAGAGGGAAATCGCGCCTTGAGGGTCCCGGAAAGATCCGCCCCCATCTCCTTCGTCTCGGCCAGTGCGAGACGGCAGAAGGTCTTGCCGGTGCAGGAGACGGTCCGGGCATCGAAGCCGGGAGAAAGGGAGAGGCCCGCTTCCCGGGCCCCGGAAGAGAACTCCTCCGAGCGCTCCCCCAAGATCCCGGAGATGACAAGGTTCTGCTGGGGGGTAAGCCGGATCTCCCCGCTTCCGAAGCGCTCCGACAGGGCGACGATCCGGCCGATCCGATCCGGGTCCAGGACCCCCTGGGCGACGGAAAGGCCTGCGAAAAGATGGCCGTCCCGCTGGGGGTGGAGCCCCAGGTGGTCCCGGCCCGAGCGTCCGATGAAGGAGGCCGGGACGACCGGGGCAAGCTCTGGCAGGGCGAAGCCCAGAAGACACTCAAGTTCGGCGGCGAAGGAGGAGACCGTCCATCCGTGCTCAAGGAAAAGGAACTTCAGGCGGGCCCGCTCCCGGCTCAGGCGGAGTTCATCCCTGTCCCGGAAGAGGGTCGCGATGGCCACGAGGGAGGGAACGACCGCCTCCGGGGAAAAGAAACGGGGGAGCAGAAGGGAGAGATGGGGGCGCGTGGCGAGTCCCCCCCCCACCCGGAGGGCGTATCCCGGACCGTGCTCGGGATGGGTCACCGGGAGGATCCCCACGTCGTTGATTTCGGGATAGGTGCAGCCGCAGGGGCAGCCGGCGAAGGTGATCTTGAACTTTCGGGGCAGATTGTAGAAAAGGGGGTTCCCGTTCAAGGCGTCGTTGATCTCGAGGAGAAGCGAACGGTCCATGGCCCGTTCCCCGCTCACAAGATCCGAGACCGGACAGGAGGTGATGTTGCGCGTATCGTCGCCGCAGGCTCCCTGGGTGGTGAGGCCAACGGCGAAGAGGCCTTCGAAAAGGGGGCGGAGGTCCTGGGGGCGAACCCAGTGGAGCTGGATGTTCTGTCGGACGGTGATGTCGGCCGTTCCCCGGGCATATCTTCGGGAGAGGGTGCCGATGGCCGAAAGCTGGGAGGTCGTGAGCCGTCCTCCGGGGATGCGGATTCTCACCATGAAAAAGTCGGAGCCCCCTCCCCGGACTCCCAGGCCGTCCCCCTGGGGGTAGACGCCCCACCACCGGGTCCGGACATCGAGGTCCTCCCGGGCCATTCCTCCGGGGCCCCGGTCGGCTCCGTCCAGGATCTCGGAGAGAATCTCCCAGGGATTGGCCGATCCCTTGATCCGTTCATGGCGGGCCACCTTCGATTCCGCGACCTTGTTCTCCACCCGTCCTCCTTTATAGTTATTAAATTAATAACTATATAACATAATAAAAAAAGGGTGTCAATAGGGAGTCCTGCCTCCTCCCGAAGGATTTCCCCCCATCTCTCTCCGAAGGGGCGGAAAAGGCCGGGAATCTGGCAAATAGTGGCGAATCTTTCTTGACTTTTGGGGCCTGTTTTAGGATAGTGGGAAGACAAACGGATCAGAATGCACCTTCCATCGGGGAATCAAGGAGTCAAGGGATACGGGTGTCTAAGCTTTCCATGGCGAGGGTTCGCCACGAGTGCCGCAACTGGTGGCGGGGTCTGACCTGCGTCTCCCGACGTTTCTCATCCGGAGGCCGGTCATGGCAGTTTTTCCCGCCGGGGCTCCCCTTTCTTCTTCTTGCGATGGGATTTTTTGCCGCCTGCGGCAATCCCCCCTCCAATTCGAACAACATCAACTTTCCTTACGGGATTGCGGTCTGTTCCTATACCTGCAATATCCCGCCAGGATCGAGTTCAACGATTCTTTCTCTCAATTCGACCCCTTTTGCCGCCGTCACAAGTTACGGGACACGCCAGATCCTGATATTCAGTGGAAGTGCCTACGACAGCACCAGCGGATTTCTGGTCTCCCATGCCTCTCTCTCCCCAACGGCCTATCTCTACAATTCCCTCCAGGGGCCCGACGGGGTCCTGATCTCCACCCAGGGGTTCACAGCCAATGGCTTTAACTGTCCAGCCCCTGTGCTCTATGGGACCGACGGGATCGGAAACAAGATCGGGATCTGGTGCGCCTTCAACCCGGCCAATACCGCAAATCCCGCTCCCACGATCACGATCAACGCGAGCGCGCTTTCCTCACCGGAAGGGATGGCCCTTGACTGGGTGAACGCGAGCGGAGGCACTCTCTCCGTTCCCATCCTCTTTGTCGCCAATCCCGGCTCGTCAAACATCCTGGCCTTCAATCTCTCCCAGATCCCGGGACCTGGAAACATCACACTGTCGCCCTCGGGAGATCTATTGCCCGGGACGAACGGCGGACTTCCCTTCGGACAGCCGGCCAACAATACGGCCCTGAACGGACCGGCCTTCGTGGCCTTCTCGAACTCACAGAACACCCTCTTTGTCTCGAACACCGGCAACAGCCAGGTCAATATCTACGGGAACGGGTTTTGCGTCGGCGTGAACCTCGAATCGACCGCCGCCACGGGCTGTGCTTCCTCCAACCAGAACATCACACCCACCGTCTGGCTCAGCGGGGGAAATACCTATCTCTCCTCCCCCGTGGGGATCCGGTACTACCAGGGATCGCTCTATGTGGCCGACTCTGGGGCCAATGCGGTGTTGGTCTGGGACAACCTGACCACGGGAGGCAACATCGCCCCGACCCGCCGGATCAACGGGGGGAACACGGGCTTTAATGCGGTCTACGCCCTTGCGATCGACGACAACCCGGCCCAGCCTCCGGGCAACATCTTCTATCTCACGCAGCTCAACAACGGCAACCTCCTGGGGTACAATAACGCGACGACGGTCTCGGGCAACATCGCCCCGACCTTTACCATCAACGTCATCAATCCGACGCTCTCCACGGGTAACGGAGCCGGAGGCGGAACGACGGGCTATCCCGGCTTCCCGTAGAAGAGGCATCCCTCCGGGGAGACCTTTGATGAAACCGCAGGACATGGATCGAGGACGAGGTGACAGGACAATTCGTGGATAAAGAGAAAAAACATCGGGGAGACAAACTTAGGGCGGGACTTCTGGCCTTCGTCTTTCTCCTTGTGGCCTCCTGCGGCGGGAGCAGCAGCTCCTCCGGGCCCCCTCCCCCGCTGCCCATTGGCCAGACCGGGTCGATCTCCCCTACAAACAATTCCCTGGCAAATTGTTATATATCAGACATTTCGGCCTGCTCGTCCAATCTAACAGGGGCCAACCCCATCACGGCCCTGGCGGCGGCCACGATCGGGTCAACGAACTTTCTTTATTGGGGGGACGGGGGGGGAGATATTTATTACGACCCAAGTCCATCCCCGACACCTCCTTCAATATCATCATCAAATTCATGCGGAAGCAGCCTCGGTACCAAGATCCTCTCCCTGGCCGTCGTGCCGTCTACTACACCCCCTGAGCTTTTTTACGCGACATCGGGGGGAGTCTATGAAGAAACGTTGAGTTCGGGGGGAGCCTGCCCTACTTCTACTTCTCCTTCGCCTTCTGGTCCTCTTTCTGGGGCCTCGGCAGGCTCTCTTGCCTATAATGCCTCGGCAAGTGTCGTGATCGGAGTGACGGGGAGTGCCCTGTATTTTTCCTGCCCCACTGGTATCTCTAACCCCACATGTACCAATCAGGGAACCCTTCCGGGGCTCGTGGACACCTCCCCCCAGATCACTGCCATCGCCTCCGACCCCCAGTTTGCGATCGTCTACGTGCTGGCGATCGGAATTAACACAGGACGGATCTATGCCTACCAGGTCAGTTCCTCCGGAACCCTCACCTATCTGACCAACTATTCCGGGACGGAGCTTAATGCTCCATCGGGCATTGCCCTTTTTGTGGGGCAGAAACCAACCCAGAATTTCTGCACCATCGGCCCCTGCACCTTCATGGATGTCACCAACGCTGGGAACACGACGATCACCCAGTATGTGCTGACCTATTCCTACTCTGGAACAACGCCGAACGGGGTCTCGATCAACCAGTTCAACAACGCCTACTACAACTGCGATCTCGTGAACCCCGGCCCCATTGCTGCCCTTCCCCTGCCGGACTCCTCCGGAACTCTCAACAACCCGGATGTCTTCGTAGGAGAACGAGGGCTGGGGACCGTTCCCTGTCTGGGGCTTGCCTCGGGCTCCTTTGGCAACAACATCACCGCCTACACCGTCAACAATGAATAGACCCCGGAGCCTCTCCCCTCCCCCCCCGGCAAACGCCTTCCGGAGAGTTTATGCCTAGGGCCACGCCACCGCTCTCCCTATTTGGGTCAGGACCTGGGAACGCCCGTCTTCTGACGCTAGGGAAACGGCTTTTCTGGATATTTCCAATGGCCCTTTGTCTCTTGCTTTCCGGCTGCTCCGGATCGACCAACTTCTCCGGATCGACCCCGGCCCTTCCCAGCGGACAGACGGGATCGGTCGTTCCTTTGGGAGCAGCCCCCGGGGACTGCTATGTTTCGGACACCTCTTCTTGTTCTTTCACCACAGGGCCACAAGGAACGGCAAAAATTACTGCCCTGGCGACCGTGGCCTATAGCTCCTCCAATGCCCTCTTCGTGGGAGATGCCAACGGAAACATTTCCTATGTGACGGTCCCTGCCAGCTCCTCCCTTCAAACTCCAAAGACCTGCCTTACAGCAACCGGAAGCATTCTCTCCCTGGCCATATTTCCATCGGGATCATCCCCTCCGGCCGGAAACCTCTTCTATTCGACTTCCAACGGAGTCTTTTATTCTTCATGCTCAGGTTCAGGGCCTTCAACAATTATTACGAACCCCTCCGTCCTGACCTACAACTCTCAGACCAGCCAGATCGTGGGGGTCACAACTGCCGGGGCCTCCTTCACCTGCTCAAGCACACATCCCTGCACATCTCCCGTCAAACTCCCCAATTTTCAGGGAGCCACGGTCCATGTGACGGCGATCGCCTCCGATCCCCAGTACCCGGTCGTCTATGTCACGACCAGCACGAACGGCTCCTACGCCGTGAACATCTATTCGGTCTCGGGCCAGACCCTCTCCTTCCTCGGAAGCTATACGGGGGGTGAGCTCAACGCCCCGGCGGCAATCGCCGTCTTCCACGGCCCCAACCCCACCCAGAACTACTGCACCAATACGACAGGCGGCTGCAATTTTCTTGACGTGGCCAATGCCGGAGACAATGCCCTCACCCAATATGTCCTGACCTATACCCTTTCCGGAAATGTTCCCACCGGGGTCTCCTTAAACCAGTACAACGGGGCCTACCTGGGATGCGAGCTCTTCGATCCCGGGGCCCTTGCCGCCATCGCCAACCCGATTATTGGAGCCCCGGCGGTCTTTCTGGGAGAAAACGGGACCTCCCTCGGCCCCTGTCTTGGCGGTGGCAGCGGGGGGACCTCCTTCGGAAACAACGTGACGGCCTATACCGTCATGGGAGAATAACGCCCCTCCCTGTACAGGAGGACTCCATGTCCCGCCCCTCCCTCACCCTCGTCGAATCCCTTCTCGACCGATTCGAGGAAGAGCTCCTGCTGGCCCAGGGAAAGTCCTCCAACACCTGCCAGGCCTATCTCTCCGACCTTCGCTCCTTTGCCCGCTTTCTTGCCTCCTCCGGAACGACCCTCCTGACCTTTGAGCCGGAGGATCTCGCCCGGTATTTTTCGGAGAAAGGGGAGCTCTCCGCCCGGACCCGCTCCCGGATCCTCTCCTCTCTGCGGAACTGGTCCCGCTTTCTCGAGGCTGAAGGCCTAAGGAAGGACCCCACGGAAGAGATCTCCTCCCCCAGGATTCCCCGGACCCTTCCCGGAGTCCTGAGCCCGGAGGAGGTAGCGAGGCTCCTTTTGGCCCCGGATGAGAAAAAGCCCGAAGGGGTCCGGGACCGGGCCCTTCTGGCCTTCTTCTATGCCTCGGGCCTTAGGGTTTCGGAGGTCGCAACCTTTCAGGCCTCCCGGCTCGATTTCGACACCGGGGCCTTGCGCATTACCGGAAAG
Source organism: Nitrospirota bacterium (assembly GCA_021827365.1). GTDB lineage: Bacteria > Nitrospirota > Leptospirillia > Leptospirillales > Leptospirillaceae > UBA4572. Next base: position 2,461 of record JAKAWK010000077.1, on the reverse strand, counting down.
GGCGCCAAGGAACGGATCTCCTTTCTCGACAGGACCGCCCTCGAACGCGTGCGCCATTACGTCGAGTCGGTCCGCGCCCTCTGGAACCCGTCGGGACCCGAGCTCTTCGTGGCCCGCGACGGCTCCCCTCTCACCCGCCAGGCTCTCTGGACCCTGATCAGAAAATACGGGAAGAAGGCCGGCATCACATCTCCCCTCTCGCCCCACATCCTGCGGCATTCCTTTGCCACCCATCTCCTCGAAAAGGGGCTCGACATCCGGTCGATCCAGCTTCTCCTGGGCCACGAGGACATCCGCACGACGGAGATCTATACCCATGTCTCCATCGCCCAACTCAAGAAGACCCTGGAGGAGCACCATCCCCGGGGAAAGCTCTCGAAGGGAGCGCCGGAAAATTCTTCCCGCCCCGGCAAGTGAGGACAAAAGATACAATCCTGGCCTTTCTCGTCCGGGCGGGCCTCTGCTATCCTATTTCGGATCCCGTTCCGCGTTTCCTGGGGAGATCAACAAGAAGATTCGGATCCCGCCGTTGTCCGGCCACCCTTATGACCCGAGGGCCCCGTTTGCGAAAACCTCGGAAGGAGAACAGACGATCTTGGCAAACCGCCCTTTCACGGCTTTTTCCGGACCCCCTTCATGATGAGCCCCCGTTCCCTCTCCGTCTGCATCCTCACCTACAACGAAGAGGACAACCTTCCCGGATGCCTGGACTCCCTGGGCAATCTTCCCGGAGAGATCGTCATCCTCGACTCGGGTAGCACCGACCGGACCCGGGAGATCGCCGAAGCCGCCGGAGCTAGGTTTTTCGTCCATCCCTTCGATGATTTCGGCTCCCAGTACAACCGCCTTTTTGCCCTGGCCTCCCGGGACTGGATCCTGAACCTCGACGCCGACGAGCGTCTCTCGCCCGAACTTGCCCGCTCAATTGGGGAGACCTTCGACGACCCCTTGCGTCTGGCAAGATACCGGGGTTTTTCCCTAAATCGCCTGAACTATTTTCTGGGAAAGCCCATTCATCACAGCGGGTGGGCCCCCGACCCCCTCGTTCGCCTCTTCAGGAAGGATTCGGGGGCAATGGAGCGCCGGCAGGTCCATGTCCAGATCCTGGTCACTGGAGAAATCGGCGATCTTTCCGGTGACCTCATCCACTTCACCTACCGCTCCCTGGACAGCTACCTTTCCAAGTCGGTGCGCTATGCCAGGCTTGCCGCCCGGGAGATGAGGAAAAAGGGAAAGGGACCGTCACTTTCCAGGCTTCTGACTCATCCTTTGGGAATGGCCTTCAAGATGTATGTGGTGAGAGCGGGATTTCTTGACGGGCGGGAAGGGATCTTCCTGGCGATCCTCTATTCCTATTACACCTTCCTCAAATACCTCTACCTGTATTATCCGGACCCTCCGGATCCTGGGACAACCGGTCATTAAAAGGACAAGGAATTCCCGATCCGTCGCTCCTCCCCGGACTCCAGAAAGAGGGCGTATAGACGGGAGGCGATCTCGTCGAGCACAGAGAGTCCCTCCCCGGTCAACACAAGCGCTTCCGACTCCGTACGGGTAACCCTGGCCAATCCATTTCGTACGATTTCCCCAATTGCAAGCCGGGCTCTTTCCGTATCCGTACGGGACAGAAGCCAGTCCACAGGGAGGCCTGAGGCCAGACGCAGGTTCGTGTACAGATGCTCCAGATCCGCGTCTTCAGGATCCAGAATCTCCCGGGTAGCCGCCGGGTGGCGGTTTTCCTCGCCCGACATCCGTACGTAATCTGTCACAGATCGTACGTTTTCATATCGTACGGATCCAATCTTCTGATGGGCGCCAGGTCCCAGCCCCAGGTAGTCCCCTCCCTGCCAGACATGAAGGTTGTGGCGGCAGACCGATCCGGGATCCCTGGCGAAATTCGAAACCTCGTACTGGAACCATCCTTTTCGTACGAGGCCCAGACAGACCTCCCTCCAGTTCTCCGCGGCCTCTCTCTCCACCGTCTCCTCCGTCCGTCCCTGCTCCTTCCGGAGGGCGAGAACCGTACGCTCCTCGATCACGAGGGGATAGACGGAGAGATGGTCGAGTCCCCGGGCCAGGAGCTCCTCCGCCATCGCGAGAAATCCCTCCGGATCGAAATCCGCTCCCGTGCAGATGAAGTCCATGGAGAGGGAGGCGGCAATACGCCTCCGGAGATCCTCCAAAAGGGAGAGGGGGGAGACAGGAGAGGTTCTTCGTCCCAGAGCCGAAAGCGACTCCTGGTCGACCGATTCCACCCCCAGGGAGAGACGAAGGGAGGGAAGGGTCCGGAGGCAATCGACGATCTCCTCCGTGAGAGCTTCGGGACGGCTCTCAATGGTGATCTCACCCCCTTGTGGAAAAATTGTTGAAAGAATGTCGAAAAGGCGTTTGAAGTCATCGACAGGCAAAGATGTCGGCGATCCTCCTCCCACATAGAGCGAGAGGGGAGGACGGGAAGAAA
>JAKAWK010000076.1 GCA_021827365.1 Nitrospirota bacterium | reverse complement strand
TTTCGGCTTTTCTGCTATTCTCGAAGACACAGCCCCCCTCCCCCGACCCAGGAGTGTCCATGCACGTCTTTCTCGTACGTCACGGCGCCACACTCTGGTCGGTCTCCGGCCGTCATACCGGACGGACCGACCTTCCCCTCACCCCCCAGGGCGAGGCGGAAGCGACACAGCTCGGATCCCTACTGTTGCCCCTCCGTCCTCAGGTCGTTCTCTCAAGCCCCATGGCCCGGGCCCGGCGGACCGCCGAACTTTCCGGGTTCGGAGAGAGGCTCCGGATCGATCCCGACCTTTCGGAGTGGGACTATGGCCTCTACGAGGGGAAAACGACCCTCGAGATCTGCCGGGACAACCCCGGCTGGGATCTCTTCCGGGACGGAGTCCCCCAGGGCGAATCCCTGGGGGATGTGACGCGCCGGGTCCGGCGCGTCCTCGCGAAACTCGAGGAGAACGGAGAGGATGCCCTTCTCTTCGCCCACGGCCATCTCCTCCGGGTTCTCGTGGCCAACTGGCTCCACCTCCCGTCCGACAGCGCCCGACACTTTGCCATCGAAACCAGCTCTCTCACCATTCTGGGGAACGAGCATGCCTGGCCCGCCCTTCTCGCCTTGAACAGAAAGCCCTCCGAATCCCCGGGGAGCCTTCACGACCAAAGGAGTCCCGCATGACACGTCCTGTGCCCCCCCGCGTCACCTCCCTTCCCCCCTGGAAGGCCCTGGCCGCCCAATGCCGGTCGATCGAGCACCGCTCTCTCCGGAGCCTTTTTGCGGAAGAGCCCGAACGGGGCCGGATGATGGCCGCGGAAGGGGCGGGACTCTATCTTGACTACTCCAAGAACCTCGTCACGGGGGAGATCCTCCGGATCCTTCTGGAGCTGGCCCGGGAGTGCCGTCTCTCCGACCACATCGCGGCCATGTTCCGGGGAGAGCACATCAACAGGACCGAGAACCGGGCCGTCCTCCATGTGGCGCTCCGCATGCCGGCCGACCGGTCCCTGGTCGTGGACGGAGTCGATGTGGTCCGGGAGGTCCATGAGGTCCTTGACCGCATGGAGGCCTTCTCCCGGCGGGTCCGGGAGGGATCCTGGAAGGGCGCAACCGGAAAACCCGTCAAAAATGTCATCAACATCGGCATCGGGGGATCGGACCTGGGCCCGGTCATGGCCTACGAAGCCCTCCGGTCCTATTCGGACCGAAGCCGGATCTTCCGGTTCATCTCGAATATCGACGGAACGGACTTCGTCGAGGCCACCCGGGACCTCGATCCCGAGGAGACGCTCTTCATCATCTCCTCGAAGACCTTCACGACCCTCGAGACGATGACCAACGCCCGGTCGGCCCGGGAATGGCTTCTCTCCCGGGTCAAGTCGAACGAGGCGGTGAAGCACCATTTCGTGGCCGTCTCCACAAACGGCGACGAGGTCCGGAAGTTCGGAATCGACACCGACAACATGTTCGGGTTCTGGGACTGGGTGGGAGGACGGTACTCCATGGACTCGGCCATCGGCCTCTCCACCATGCTCGCCATCGGCCCCGAGGGCTTCAGGGAGATGCTGGCGGGCTTCTACGCCATGGACGAACATTTCCGCACCGCTCCCTTCGAAAAAAATCTTCCGGTCCTGATGGGTCTTCTCGTCGTCTGGTACACCAACTTCATGGGCAGCCAGACCATCGCGGTCCTCCCCTACGACCAGTACCTCAAGCGATTTCCGGCCTACCTCCAGCAGCTGACGATGGAGTCGAACGGAAAGCATGTCCATCTGGACGGCTCCCCCGTCGACACCACCACCGGCCCCATCTACTGGGGAGAGCCGGGGACCAACGGCCAGCACTCCTTCTACCAGCTCATCCACCAAGGAACCCGGCTGATCCCCATCGACTTCATCGGGTTCGCCCGGCCCAGGAACCCCCTGGGTCCCCACCATGACATCCTGATGGCCAACCTGTTCGCCCAGGGGGAAGCCCTGGCCTTCGGCAAGACCACCGAAGAGGTCCGGGCCGCAGGCGTCCCCGCCTTCCAGGTCCCCCACCGGACCTTCGAGGGGAACCGTCCTTCAAACACGATCCTGGCGGACGAGCTCTCGCCCCGGACACTTGGCTCACTGGTGGCCCTCTACGAGCACAGCGTCTTTACCCAAGGGATCATCTGGGGGATCGATTCCTTCGACCAGTGGGGGGTGGAGCTTGGCAAGGTGATGGCCGTCCGGATCATCGACGAGCTTTCGGGAAAAAAGACAGGGCCCCCTTCCCACGACGTCAGCACCTCCGAACTGATCCGGAGGTATAAGGCCATGCGGGAAGGCGGAAGGGGATAGGGTCGGGGGAAGGCGCAGGCGACCGCCCGGTCAGGAGGAAGCTCCCTTGTTCCCCTCGGGTGGAGAGGAGGGGGAACAGCCTCCCGTCCCGGAAGGGCCTCCGGTGTTTTTGCAGCAATTCTCCGTCAGGTAGGCGATGACCTCCTCGACGGCTCCGATTCTGGCCCGGTAGCGGAGAAAGCGTCCCTCGGGGGTGACGGAGAGAAGTCCGGCCTGGGTCATGGCCTTCAGGTGGAAGGAGAGATTGGTCGGGGGGATTCCGACGGCCCCGGAAATCTCGCCGGCCACAAGACCCTTCGGTTCATGGGTCACGAGAAGGCGAAAGATCTCGAGACGGATCCCGGACGAAAGGGCTTCGAAAATCCCGAGCATGCGGCCTTCCTTCTGGGAGTCGGAACCTGGTTTCTTTTCAGGCACGGATCCTCCTTCTATCAGTTTGATCTTTTTATACTACCACCACTTCTCCTTTCAGGAAACTCAGGAAACATTCTTCCTTGACATATTTCAACATTTCAAATATTATAAAAATAACTTTCGGGACCGGAACCGGCCGGCCCCCAGAAGCCGATTTCACCCAAGGAAGAAAGGAGCGGCCGTGAAGATCCTGTTTCTCTGTACCGGAAACTCCTGCCGGTCGATCATGGCCGAAGCCGTCTATAACCACCTGGCTCCCTCCGGCATGAAGGCCTTCAGCGCGGGAAGCCGGCCGGCAGGATATGTCCATCCCCGGGCCCTTCGTCTTCTGGCCTCCGAGGGGATTTCGACGGAAGGTCTCGCAAGCAAGTCCCAAACCGCCCTCACCCAGGATTTCGACGTGGTGGTGACGGTCTGCGACAACGCCCAGCGCGAGGGCTGTCCGGTCTATCTGGGTCAGGCCCTGAAACTCCACTGGGGGGTCCCTGATCCGGCCTGTGCCACGGGAACGGACGACCAGGTCGATTCCGTCTTCCGGGAGGTCTACCGGATCCTGCGATTCCGGATCGAAGCCTTCCTGGCCCTTGTCCGGGAAGGGATTCCCGGCTTTCCGGACCGTCTCGCGACCCGGGAGAGGGAGCGTCTTGACCGGATCGGTTCTCTTTTCCCTGACCCGAATCAAGCCAATCAAATGGCCGACAAATAAGGAGGGAAGAATGAAAAACATTCAGGTCTTTGATCCGGGCCTCTGTTGCCAGACCGGGGTCTGCGGGGTCGAGGTCGACCCCGTCCTCGTCACCTTTTCAGCAGATGCCGACTGGGCAAGAAAACAGGGAATCGCTCTCGAACGCTTCAATCTGGCAACCCAGCCCATGGACTTCGTCAACCATCCCCTGGTCAAGTCCCTTCTCGACGGACCGGCGGGAGAGAATGCCCTTCCGGTGACCCTTGTGGACGGACAGATCGCCCTGGTCGGGCGATACCCCTCCCGGGAGGAGCTGGCCAAATGGGCCGGTCTCGAAAAAGTCGGGGACCGGAAATCCTCCGAAGGCTGCTGCACTCCTTCCGGCGGGGCCTCCTCCTGCTGCTGATTTCTTAAACACTGGAGTTTAGCCATGAATTTTCTCGCCAATCTTCCCCGCTTCCTGTTCTTTACCGGAAAAGGGGGGGTCGGAAAGACCTCCCTTGCCTGTGCAACAGCCATTCGTCTCGCCAAGTCCGGCCAACGGGTTCTATTGGTCAGCACCGATCCCGCCTCGAATATCGGCCAGGTCCTGGGCGTCGAGATCGGACACCGGACAGTGCCGGTTTCCGAGGTCCCCGGGCTCTTTGCCCTTGAAATCGATCCGCAACAGGCCGCACGGCTTTACCGAGAACGCATCGTGGATCCGGTCCGGGGAAAGCTCCCCGAAGCCGTGGTCCGGGGGATCGAGGAACAGCTGTCCGGAGCCTGCACGACCGAAATTGCCGCCTTCGATTCCTTTACCTCTCTCCTGACAGAACCGGCTGCGGCCTCCGGATTCGACCATCTGGTCTTCGACACCGCCCCCACGGGACATACCCTCCGGCTGTTACGGCTTCCCGGAGCCTGGAGCCAGTTCCTTGAGGAAGGGAAAGGGGATGCGTCCTGTCTGGGGCCCCTGGCCGGCCTGGAGAAACAGCGTTCCCGATACCGGGAGGCGGTTTTTGATCTCTCCGACCCCGAAAGGACGCGCCTTGTTCTCGTGGCCCGCCCCCAGACCTCCTCTTTGGAGGAGGTCTCCCGGACTTTGGCCGAACTTGAATCGATCGGAATCACAAAGCCCTATCTCGTCATCAATGGCCTCTTCCCCGAAGGGGAGACGGAGGGGGATTCCCTGGCCCGGGCGATCGTGGAAAAAGAGCGGAGCTCCCTTCGATCGATTCCCGAAAATCTCCGGGCTCTCCCCACGGACCGTCTTTTCTTAAAGCCCTTAAACATTGTGGGGATCCCGGCGCTGGCAGACCTTTTTGACCCCCTGTCCCCGAAGGTCCGTTCCCGGACCGGACCCTTCCCGATGCCGGACTATCCCTCCCTGGAAACTCTCGTCGACGAGATCGAAAAGGACGGCCCCGGACTTGTGATGCTCATGGGAAAGGGAGGGGTCGGCAAGACCACGCTGGCGTCGGCGATCGCCCTTGACCTGGCCCGGCGCGGGAAGGACGTTCTCCTCACCACGACCGATCCCGCGGCCCACCTCGAACGGACATTGGCCTCCTCCCGAGAGACGCCCTCCATGCTTACCGTGGACCGGATCGATCCCGTGGCCGAAACCTCCCGTTACCGGGCCCACATCCTCGAAACCCGGGGGGCCAATCTCGATCCGGAGGGACGGGCCCTACTGGAAGAGGATCTCAGGTCTCCCTGCACGGAAGAGATCGCCGTCTTCCAGGCCTTCTCCCGCGTTCTTCGGGAGGCGGAGAAGAGGTTTGTGGTGATCGACACGGCCCCGACCGGACACACCCTGCTTCTTCTCGACGCCACCGGAGCCTATCATGCGGAGATCATGCGCCAGATGGGGCGGGAAAACCTCCGGACTCCCCTTTCGACACTCAGGGACAGCACAAAGACCAAAGTCCTCGTGGTGACCCTTCCGGAAACCACCCCCGTGCTGGAAGCAGCCCAACTGTCGGAGGATCTCGGTCGCGCCGGCATCCGGCCCTGGGGCTGGATCATCAACGGCTGCCTCTCGGTGGCCTCTCCCCGTTCTTCGTTTCTGGTCGAACGGGCAAAAAACGAAATCGCCCTGATCGAAAGGGTGAGGGCCCTCCACACCGGCCGCTTGGCCGTGGTGGGATTGAGAGGCGAAGAGCCGGTGGGTCCGGCCTCTCTGGCCGCCCTATCCTCGCACCCGGTCTTTGCCGCCCTGTAAACGGAGGCAGGACGAATTCCCCCTGGGTTGTCTGAGAGGTGACCGGGAAAAGGGAACTCCTTCCTTGGTCCCCTCGGCTGATCCCCCGGGATTCCTGATCCATTGCGAAGGCGTCCGCGTTTCTTTACCATGACGCATTGTGTGCCTTCCTTCACCCCTCTGAGGATCCCATGACGGCCCTTGTCATCTTTCTCGTCACCCTCCTCTTCGTCATCGTCCAGCCCCGGGGGCTGGGCATCGGCTGGAGCGCCACGGGAGGAGCCATCCTGGCCCTGGCCACGGGGGTCATCCACCTGTCGGACATCCCGGTGGTCTGGCACATCGTCTGGGATGCGACCTTCACCTTCGTGGCCCTGATCATCATCTCCCTCCTTCTGGACGAGGCCGGCTTTTTCCACTGGGCGGCCATCCATATCGCCCGGGCTGGAGGGGGGTCGGGACGCCGTCTCTTTCCTCTCGTGGTTCTTCTGGGGGCCGCCATCTCCGCCGTCTTCGCCAACGACGGGGCGGCCCTTCTCCTCACGCCGATCGTCCTGGCCCTGCTTTTACGGATGGAGATCTCGCCCCGGGGGGCCTTGGCCTTCATCATCGCCACAGGCTTCATCGCCGACACGGCGAGCCTTCCCTTCATGATCTCGAACCTCGTGAACATCATCGTGGCGAAGTACTTTCACATTCCCTTCGACCGCTACGCCGCCCTCATGGTTCCGGTGGACCTAGTCTCCATCCTGGCCACGCTCGCCGCCCTGTGGCTTCTCTTCGGGGCCCATCTCCCGGAGCGCTACCACCTCGAGAAACTGCCGGACCCCAAAAGCGTCATCCATGACCCGGTCGTCTTCCGGGCGGCCTTCCCCGTCCTTGGGGGGATCCTTCTGGCCTACTTCCTGACCGCCCGCCTCCACATGCCGGCCTTCCTCATCATGACGGCAGCCGCCCTCTTCCTCCTGTTCCTGGCCGGACGATGGCACCAGAAGGTCCGGAGACCTCCCATCGACATCCTCCGGGTCCTTCGGGAGGCCCCCTGGCAGATCGTCCTCTTCAGCCTCTCCATGTACCTGGTGGTCTATGGCCTGAAAAACGCCGGGCTCACCGACCACCTGGCCCACCTCCTGGAGCGGATCGGACAGATGGGGGTGGTGGCCTCCTCTTTGGGAATGGGATTTCTTGCCGCCGTCCTCTCCTCCGTCATGAACAACCTTCCCGCGGTGCTGGCCGGAACCCTCTCCATCCAGCAGGCCCAGGGGCTCTCGGAGCCGGTGCGCCAGACGATGATCTATGCCAACATCATCGGCTGCGACCTGGGTCCCAAACTCACCCCGATCGGAAGCCTGGCCACCCTGCTCTGGCTCCACGTCCTTGCGAAAAAAGGGGAAAAGATCGGCTGGGGAGAGTATATCCGGACCGGATTTCTCCTGACTCCCCCCATTCTGGCCGTGACCCTCCTGGCCCTGGCCCTTCTGGTCCCCCTGGTCATTCCATCGGGGCCCCCCGGTCCCTGAGGCTCACAAAGGCGTGGTCCCCGACCACCACGTGGTCGAGGACCCGGATCCCCAGAAGCCGCCCGCATTCCACCAGACGCGTCGTGAGGGTCCAGTCGTCGGGAGAGGGCTCCGGATCCCCTGACGGATGGTTGTGGACAAAAATCACCGCAGCCGCCGACTCCCGGATCGCCGGCGAGAAGGCCTCCCGGGGATGGACCGGCGTCATGGAGAGGGTGCCCTCCGAGATCCTCTCGCTCTTTCGGAGACGGTGCTTCTGGTCGAGAAGCAGCACCCAGAAGGACTCTTTTCGGTCTTCCCGGAGACGGGGCCCCAGGAGGCGGTAGACGCTCTCTCCCGAGCGGATGACTTCGTCGGGCACGAGAGAGCGGTCGGCGAGCCTGCGTCCCAGCTCCAGCGCCGCCAGGACCTGGGCCCCCTTGGCCAGCCCCACCCCCTTCACCTTCGAGAGATCGGACACCAGCTGTCTCGAGAGGCCGGGGATTCCCCCGAAGGTGGTCAGGAGCCTCTTGGCCAGGGCCAGGGCCGACTCGTTCCTGTTTCCGGTCCGGAGAAGGATGGCCAGAAGCTCGGAATCGGCAAGGTTCCGGGCGCCGGAGGCCACAAGCCTCTCCCTGGGACGTTCGTATTCGGGCCATTCCGAGACGCGGTTCGATCCGTCGGACATTCTCGTCATCCTTTCGGGTTTCCCCTGCTGCGCGTTGGTCGGTTCCGGCGCTCCACGATAGACGCTTTCCACGGGAAAGGGAAGCGGCTTTCCGTACCAAACAAAAACCAGATAGGATCAGGATTTTTTGATCGGTTTTCCGAGGGTGTCGAGCCAGGGGCGAAGGAAGAGGACGAGAAGGAGGGAGCCCAGGACATCGGAGCTCCAGTGCCAGCCCAGGGCCACGACCCCCGCCATGATCAGAAGGGCCCAGACAAGAACGGCCGGGCGAAGCCTGGGAAAGTAGCGGTCCACAAAGAGAAGGATCAGGAGAACCCGGAAGGTGTGTCCCGACGGGAAGGAACTCCTGACATGGAAGTGGGCCGGAAAGAAGATTTCCCATCCGGTCAGGGGGTCGTGCTGGAACTCTTCCGGGGGGGCATAGCGGGGCAGATTCATTTTCAGGAGATGTTCAAGGAGGGTTCCCAGGACAAGAACGACCAGAAAGGCCATGAGCACCGGACGCTCCCTCTCCCTTTGGCGCCACAGGAGCCCGCCTGCGACCAGGAGGACGGGAAGCTCGATCTCGACATTTCCCGACCGGCAGAGAACGGACCAGACATAAAAGAAAGGAGCGGGAAGTCCGGAAAGAAGGAGCGAGATCTCCCGGTCCGGAAGGACGGTGCGATGGTGAAGAAGAAGGAGGATCAACCCGAGAAAGAGGAGAAGATAGGGGAGCGAGGCGGGAAGGGCCCGCCGCCACAGGGGGGAGGAGAGGGCCTCAGTCGGGTTCATGCGAGCGTCAGCCACAGCGGTATGGGCCTGTGGCGCGGGTCGGAATATCCCGCTTTTCCGAGAAGAATGACCAGGTCGAAGGCCCGGAAGAAGACCCCGTTTCTGAACTTGACCGGCGGGCCCTCTCCCGGATCGCAGTCCCGGGGATCGGTCAGCGTCCAGCAGATCCGGCACATGAGGGGACGGTCTTCGTAGATTTCGCAGAGGCGGTCCGCTCCCAGGAAGGGGCAAAAGAGCCCCTTCCCTTCATAGGCCTCGCAGGTCGCGAGCATGTCGGAGAGCGTGGAGAGGGGACGGGAGGGGTCGGCCGACCCCTCCATGGAGAGAAGGGTTTCGGTCCGGGCGAGAAGGCCCGTCCGCCACCGGTCTTTCCGCTCCCCTTCCGGCTCCCGGTCGACCCGCTCGCGCAGGATCTCTCCTTCCCCCCGGGTGACCCCCACCATCATGCGGCAGCAGGCGGCGCACCCGGCGCTGCAGGACATGTGGCCGGAGACGCTCTCGCCCACCCGGTCGACGATCCGGTAGATCTCCCGGAGCATCGAGAGAGCCTCCCCCGGGGAGACCCGGTTTTTCCCCTCCCCGATCCGCTCCCCGATTCTTCCAAGAGCCTCCAGGGACTCCCGGTAGAGAGACTGAGAGAGGGTGAAGGTCTCCCCCCGCACATTGCTATAGGTCAGATCCCGGACAAGGGGGTCCTCGGTCATCGGCCCTCTCCTGAAATTTCCGGGGATTTCTCTCCCTCCGGCCTCCCAAAAGAGAGGGAGGGGGGAGCGGGAGGAGGAAAGATTCGCGTCCGGTCCTTTTCAAGTGAGATCGCCCGGACCCGGCCGTTTTTCTCCGCCAGGTAAAGGGTCGTCTCCATCACCGGAGGGGATCCCGGGGCGGGCTCCCCATCAAGGGAGCGCATTTCCAGGATCTTGCCTGTCGCTAGATCCAGGAGAAGGAGCCGGTCCCGGAGGGGGAGAAGATAGAGGAGTCCCGCCACCGTTCCCGAACTTTCGGGCCGGGCCGGGAGTCCGACCGACCAGAAGAGATGTCCGGAGGGGATGTCCACAGCGAGCGCCCGGCCGAGGATCGGGGAGGCGGCCACCGCGGTCTGTCCGGCCACCACCGGACCAGACTCCCCCTCGTAGACTCTGGCAAAGGAAGGAAGGTCCGGCGGCTCAACCCGGGAGACCGTCACCCTGTCCTCCTTCCCGGCAAAGGGGAACTCATGAAAGATGTGTCCGGTCACGGCAGAAGCCGTGGCCAGGCGTTCGCGGGGAAGGCCCCGGTCGACGGAGAGAAAGAGAGTCACAAGACGCATCGCCCCGAAGGCCGGGGTGGGGGTAAAGAGGACAAGACGTTCGGTGGGCGGAGTGGTGAGGGCCCAGACTGTCCGCTTCTTTTCGGGCCAGAGGGCGACAAGCTTCGTGGGGCCTTCGAGGGAGAGCCAAAGCCAGTGATGGACATAGAGGGGGGAGGACCATCCGGCGGAGGAGCGGAGGGGCATATCGACAACCTTCCGCTCGCGGACTACCGAATAGCCGGCGAGATGGGCATTTCCGGTGGCCACCCAGATCTTTCCGTCGGCCAGGACGGGACTTCCCAGGACCGGCCCCGGAACGGGCGCCGTCCAGAGGATCTTGCCGGAGAGGAGGGAGAGGGCATAGAGATGGCCGGCCCCTGCCCCCCGGCGGATCTTGCGGGTCTGGGCATACCCCATCATGTGAGGGGCGGTGACAAAGGGAGAGCCGCTCGCGACATAAAAGGCGTTCTGGTCGGCCACGCCTGCGGCCCGGACGGACTCGGGAAGTCTCACATGCCAGAGGGTCGTCCCTGTCATAGCATCAAGACAGAGAACCTGGCCCCGGGTCGAGGTGAGAAGGAGTCGCCCCCCGACCAGAACCGGCTGATGGGCAAAGCGGTAGTCCAGGCCCACAAGCGGGGTGGTCCCGAAATTCCGCTCCCACTCGACAGGAGAAACCGAAGTTTGGGAGGAAGGGGAGATCCGCCTGTCCTCCTCCCCTGGAAGCGGGGGTGGGGAGAGGGGCGGGGACGGGGAGGGATTCTTCCTTCCGGTCGGGGCAGCGAAGAAGGGATTTCTTGTCTGGCTGCCTCCTTCCTGGCTCCACTCGCGGGGCCCGAAGTCCGGCCCCAGAGGCTTTCCCGGAAGGGATTTTCCGGGAGCGGCCTCGCCCGCCACGATTGACCGGAGGGTCGATCCGCTCGGAAATCCCAGCGGGCCGCCGGATCCGGAGGCGTCTTCTGCCAGGCCCGGAAGAGGGATCGTCAGGGTCACCAGAAGTCCCGAAAAAAGGAGGGCAGTCGTACGAAGGTTCCCTGGATTACGTCCTTTCCCGTCGGTCATTTCGGTCCCTTCTCCTGTTTCAGAGGCCCAGTCCCCCTTTTTTCTTGTCGGAATATTTTACCGGAATCGACAGAAGGTCACGAGCGGCTCCGGAAGAGAGATCTGGGTGGCAGGAGTCATTCCCGGGCCCGGGAGATCGCCAGGGCGACTTTTTCGATGGCCCGGGACAGGGTCCCGTCGAGAAAGGCGATCGACTGTTCCTTGAGTCCCGGGGGATGGAGCCCGTCCTTTTCCCGGGCGCTCGTCTCGACACCGGTCCAGACGATCCGTCCGCTCCGGGTATCGACCAGCCAGAGGTGAAGGGAGGCCTGGGTCGAAAGGGTGGCTCCCGCGTTCATGTCCAGGGTCGAGATCATACCGGCGAAATTGATCCTCGGATGGTCGAGCTGGAACTGGTAGTCAAGGATGGATCCGCACAAAACCAGCCCCCGGCGGGGAGTCCCCGTCACCCGGACCTGCGGATGGTCCGGGGATTCCCGGAAGTGGCAGTGGAGGGTGGGGGCATAGTCGACATTCATTCCATCGCTTCTGAACTGGGAGACGAGAGCCTTCGTGACATGATCCGGAATGTTCTGGGGGGTGAAGATCGTTCCGGTTCCCTGCCCCCATCCGATCGTATCGCCCATGGTGGTCGCGGCGTAGGAATAAAGCCGGAACCGGTGGTCCGCAAGGGGAGCCACCACGAAGGGGGCCTGCATATAGAGTGAGCCGGACGGTGAGGCCGTTGGCGTATAGGAGACGAGTTCGGCGCGGTTTTGGACGCAGGCGGAAAGCATCAGGAAAAGGGCCGGAAGTCCCGTCTTCACAAGACGGAAAATTCTGGGAACGGTCATGGCACATCCTCCCTTCGACAGACGGGACAAATGAGTCCCGTTTCAGGACAAAAGCTTCCTTCTTTCCAGACTACCCCCCTGCCCTTTGCTGATCAATCCGAAAATCCTCCAAAGATCCCTTCGGTCCAAAACAATTGATCCCCCCTTTCGTTTTGGGTAGAATGCCTTGGGATCGTCCACCCCTCAAAAAACCCGAACCCATGGGGAGTCCTCCGCCGTTGATCCGTCGTCTTGCCCATCGTCTTCCCCTGAGTCTCCGGGGCCAGATC
>JAKAWK010000075.1 GCA_021827365.1 Nitrospirota bacterium | reverse complement strand
AGAAGACCGATAATCCGACTGATTCCCGTATAAGGCTCAGGTTCGCCTTCCATCACCCTTCCTCCTTGTCATATGACTCACCATGAGTCCTTGCCTGCCCCTAGGAAATGAGAGAAAAAATCTCGTCCGATAGACGTTCGAACTCGGGGTGTTTCCGGCTTCTCGGACGGGGAAGATCCACCGTGATCTCCCGGACCACATGGGTCGGACGCCGGGAGAGAACCGCCACCCTGTCGGCCATCAGAATGGCCTCCTCGATAATATGTGTCACCATGATGATGGTCCGGACGGGCATCTCGGGATCCTTCCAGAGCATCAAGACTTCATCCCGGAGTGTCACCGAGGTCAGAGCGTCAAGGTTGGAGAACGGCTCGTCCATGAGAAGGATCCGGGGTTCGATGGCCAGGGCCCGGGCAAGCCCCACCCGCTGTTTCATTCCCCCCGAGAGTTCCCGGGGATAGGCTTCCTCGTACCCTTCCAGCCCCACCTTGTCGATGTAGAAGGAGACGGTCCGGTCGACCTCCGCCGGCCTTCTTCCCCGGGCGACAAGCCCCAGCGCCACGTTGTCCCGCACGGAAAGCCACGGAAGAAGGGCAAATCCCTGGAAGACCATGGCCATGTCCGAATTCACCCCCTCCTGGGGGCGTCCCTTGTAAAAAAGCTCCCCTGAAGAGGGCGGAATCAGTCCCTGGAGAATTCGCAGAAGGGTGGATTTCCCGCACCCGGAGGGCCCGACGATGGCCACGAACTCTCCCTCGTCCACCTCGAGCGTCAGGTTGTCGATCGCCCGGTAGGAGCGGCTCTCCCGGGTGAAATCCCGGGCGATGTTGCGAAGGGAGAGAAAGCTCCCGGGGCTAGGAATCATATCCGTACCTTCGGGTCACGCGTTCGTAAAGGGGAACCCAGAAAAGCCGGTTCGCGGCCACGACCGCCGCCGTCATGAGAAGGAGGGCCGCCACGATCAGGACCGGATGGCTTCCGGAATAGGTCGCCCGGTCCAGGAAGGCCCCCACCCCCCTGACCCCGTAGTCTTTCTGGGCATAGACCACATACTCGGAGACAATCAGGGCATTCCACCCGCCTCCGAAGGCCGTGATCGAACCGGTCACCAGGGAGGGCATCAGGAAGGGCAGGAAGACCTTCCTGAGAAAGAGGGTCCCCCGGATCCCGAAGGTCAGGGAGACCTCACGAAGCTCCGACGGAAAGGTCCCTACCCCCGAGAGGAGGTTGAAAAGGAGGTACCACTGCATTCCTGACATCAGGAGGATCACCGAGGCAAGGTTCATGCTGTGGAGCTTCTGGACCACAAGGACGATGACAAAGGGAAAAAGGGCGGTGGCCGGAACCGAGGCCATGACTTCCGCCATCGGGAAGACGATCCGCGAGAGCCGGGGTTTGCGGAAGACCCACCAGGCCAGGGGAATAGTCCAGAGAAGGCTCAGAAGGTACCCCGCAATCAGGCGGAGCATGGAAAAAACCAGGTCGGCCGGAAGTTCCGCAAGGGACCTCCACGGGATTCCCTGCCGGATCCACCCCGAGACGACATGGGCCCCGGCGAAAAAGCTCTTCGCGATGACAAGGCCGACCAGAAATCCTCCTCCCGCCTGAAGCAAAAGACGAAGCGAACGGGAGCCCGACAGGGAACCCAGGGCGGGACGGCCTTCACGCCAGAGAATCCGGACCATGGCTCCACCTAAGCGGGCCACCCCCTTTTTAACCCCGGCCAGACCTTCGGAGGAGGCCAGAAAATCGTAGACGGGAGAGGAGACCCGGGAGAAGGGACCTTCCGCCTCTCCGATCTGGAAGTTGTGGGACCAGACAAGAGAGGGGCGGAAGACAAAGACGTCTAGAACCATGACCGTCACGATCAGGGCTCCGATTCCCATCAGGGCCAGACCGAAATGCCCTTTTTCCGTGCTGGCCACCAGAAAGCTTCCCAGGCCGGGAAGCTCGTAGTGGACAGGTCCCAGGGCGATCATCTCGCAGGCGATCAGGAAATACCAGCCGGCGGTCCAGGAGAGGACGGAGTTGTAGACGACCTTGGGAAGGGTCAGGGGAACGAGGAAGCGGGCCACCCACAACCAGGAGGGCGCCCTGATTCCCCGGAAAAGATCCAGGAGGTCGGGCGGCGCTGTCCGGACCGATTCGTAGACGGCGAAGGCCATGTTCCAGGCCATGCTGGTGGCGATGAGAACCACTGAAGCCGCCTCAACCCCCGTCTTCATGGAGGGAAAAAGAGGGATCATCATCAGGACGACCGCGGGGAAAAATCCCAGCACGGGAATCGACTGGAGGATGTCCAGGACAGGAATCAGGAGCCGGGGACCCCACCGGGTCAGGGCTGCGGCAAATCCGTAGAGGTAGGCAAAGGCCAGGGAGAGCAGATAGGCCAGGAAAAGACGGAAGAGGGAATGCAGGATGTCCCCGGGGAGGTCGGCCAGATCCTCCCTCGGAATGACCGGCACCCCGGAGGGAGGCGTGCGAGAGAACAGAAGGACCACTCCCGACAGGATGCCCGCCACCAGAATGGTCGGAAGGAGGAAGGACATTCTCCGGAAAAAAGACGATGTCACCCGTTCCCCCAGAGCGTGGTTCCCGGGGCAAAATCTTGAAAAAATTCCCCAATCCGGTAACATGGTGACAGTTTCATCGTCCATCCCGAAAAAAATTAACGCCACGGAAAGGTCCGCCCATGGATACCCGAACGGCCCTTCTATTCCTGGTGATTTTCGCGGCCTTTCTGGTCGCCGGAATCCTTTTTTTCCTGTTCCGGGCGATCCGGGTCCTCGAACGCATCGAATCCTCGACCCGCGAAATCGAATCGGTCACGATTCCTCTCCTCCAGAGCCTCCGGAGGATGGCCGAAGAAATCGAGCCCGTAATCCAACGGACCACGGAGCATTACCGGACGATCGAGGAGGGGATCGGATCCCTCACCCGGAACCCTCTCCTGTCCCTTCTTTCGCCGATTTTCAAGATGGGAGAAGGCCCTATCCACGCTGTGACAAGCCTTTTCAAGATCGCCCGGGGCCTTGCCGCCGGCTTTTCCCGGGCCCGGGAGGTTCTCAAGGAGTCCCGTCCTCCCTTAAATCCGGCCTCTCCGTCACCCAACATCCAGGAGGAACACCATGGCCAGTGACAGAAATGATACAGGACTTGTCCTCTTTTTGACAGGCCTGACATTGGGCGCGATTGCCGGGGTTCTGCTTGCCCCCGCTTCGGGCGCCGAAACCCGCCGGAAAATCGTCGACACGGCTCGCTCTCTCAGGGATGAGGCGGAAGAGGAGTTCGAGGAGGGTCTCGAGCATCTGAAGCACGATATCCCTGCCAAGAAAGAGCGGTATTCCGAGGCAGTCAGGGAAGGCTGGAAGGCTTTTCGGGCCACCCTCGAAAAGGACCGGATCCCCTCAGTCCCTCCCGGAGCCTGACCTCCATAAAAAAAGAGGGGGGAAAACCTGTCGCCCCCCTCTTTCCGCACAAGACACCTCATTCAATGTTCTTACAGGCGAACCGCTCCCGAGAGGAAATCTCCCCCGGTTCGGGTCGTCACCGGATGCCCGTTTTCAAAGGTTACCGCTTCAATTCGGGGCGCCTGGCCCAGATGGCCCGCAAGGGGCATGTCCGAACGGTAGAGCGTCACGGAAGCTTTGCTTCCCTTTCCTTCGGCGATCCGGATGGCCGTGAGCCTCTTCGTCACTTTGTCAAAGTGCCAGGCCAAGAGGGCGCGGGAGCCGGACTTGCCCGTGCGAGAGAGCCATCCGTCGGGATCCTTCGAGGGATCCGCGCCGGGTCCCTGCGTCCGGGAGGAGGCCACGGAGGGTTTGTTGGTAACGGGATTCACATGGCTCCAGAACTCGATGGGGTTGAAGATGATCACATCCCCCAGACCGGCCAGTTCGTAAACGGGAATAATCACCATGAGGGCGGTCAGTCCCGAACGGGCCCACTTGTTCTCCACGTTCCCGTTGGCCTTGTACAAGGTGTCGACCAGGGCAAACTGGCCGTAGCAACCGGACAGGATCGTCGTCAAGGCGATCAGAGCCATTCCCGCCCCAAATCGCTTCATCGTCATTCCCATATTAACCTCCTTTATGATTTTCAGGGGACTCCTGACACTCCGGCCCCCGATGAGCCGCTGGGGCTAGCGTAGAAGATTCCTCCCGAAATGGCAAGGGAGTTTCCGGCGATATAACAGGTGAGAGCCTGGGGGCAGATCATGCCGGTAAAGTCCAGCTGGGCGGCGGCCGGAGGAAGGATCTGGGGAATGGCCGCCTCTCCTGAAACTGATCCACCGGCCAAGGAGGAGAGCTGGTAAAGGGCTCCGTTCTGTCCGTAGGCGAAGACGGTGCTTCCCGGACCGAGGTAGATCCCCGAAAGCGACGGAGGCATTTGGTTTTCGCCCGCTCCCAGAAGAAGTGTCGAAGACCAGGTCGCCCCCCCGTCGGTCGTTTCTAGAAGGGCTCCTGTCCCGTCGACATAGCAGGTGGAGACCGAAAGGCAGCCCACTCCGCTCACCCCCTGGGGCGCCAGGGCCTGGGGAACAATGATGAGCGTCCACGTCTGTCCGGAGTCCCCCGAGTAAAGCAGGGCGTTCAATCCGGTTCCCGACGTAGTCGAGGCGGAGATCCAGAGGGAAGAGCCCAGCAGAAAGACCTGGTTGAAGTTTGCAGGACCGATGGCTGCCGACAGGACATTAAGGTCGGGGGTCCACGAGCCCCCGGGGCTTGTCTGGAGAAGCAGGGTGTTGTTGTCCCCCACGATCGCGCAGGCGGGGGTTCCCGAACTCTGGCAGACGACCTCGTTGAAGGTCAGGTTGCCGTTCGTGGTCACGTTGGTGATCGAAAAGTTCTGCCCTCCGTTCGCGCTCGTAAGAATCAGGCCCTGGTTGCCGACGATGATGCACTGGCTCCCCGGAAGACAGGCGATCGAGGTCAGGTTGAAATTCGCGAGCGCCGCACCCAGCCCGCTGTTGGCTGGAAACCACTGCTGTCCGCCATTCTGGGAGACGAGGAAAAGACCTGCCTCGCCTACGGCGATGCAGCTCTGGGGCGAAGGACAGGCAATGGCAGAAGGCTCCGCCCCGGAAGGGGTGTAGGCCAGAAGCCAGAGCAGGGCCGAAGGGGCCTGGCAGGCAACCACGAAAAGGAGCAGCAGGAGAGTTACCCCACTGACACCCCGTCCTGCCCACCTGTTTAAAGAAAGCCGCTCCCTCGCATGATCCTTCATATTGGCTTCCCCTTATGAGAATCCCTCTTCAGTTTTTGTCTGTTTTTTATTGGTTCATGGTAGAATTTTCGGACAGGGATTTTCGAGACCCGAACTGATTTCGGCATTTGGAGGAGCGGCCCTGTTGACACCCCTTGAAGGAAGTCCGAATTTGCTGTCTCCCGAGACGGTCTCCTTCCGATCTCTGACCTTTCGGACCCTCGTCCTCTTTTTCCTGATTCTCTCCCTTCTGTCTTCACTTTTTCTCCTTCTGGCCGCACGTCATCTTTCCTTAAAGACCCGGGCTCTCGAAAGGCAAACTGGCCTCTTTCTGCATATGAACAACGACCTCGAGTCGATCCGGAGCGCCACTCTCCGCAGGAAGATCCTGGAGGAATCCGCAATACGTGTCGCCCCGCCGGTCCGTGCCGTCCTAAGGGGTCTTCTCCTGCAATCGAAGGCCGCTTTTGCCGACATGGGTCAGGTCCGGGTTCCCCCTCCGGCCCACCGGGACCTGAGGATTCTCGCCCAGGACCTCGAATCGGTGGAACAAAGCATTGGACGTCCCGAAACCATTCCCGGGAACTCGAGCCTTTTCAAAACAGAAAGCGACATCCTGTCGAAAGTCTCCCGGCTGCATCGTCTTGCCGAACGGGAGGGGAAGACGGCCGGCCTCCGTCTTCACGACCTTCGCCACCAAAGAAGCCGGCTTCTGTCCCTCTCCCTTTTGGCGATCATGGCCGGGTCGGCCGCGGCCCTCCTGTTCGCGGCCCTCTTGCGCCTCTTCAAAAAACAGCAGAAGAACGTTGCCCTCCGGGACAACCTTCTCCGGGGGGTCCTGGCCTCGGCCGGGAACGGCATCCTTCTCAAGGACGAGAAAGGCCGATGGATCGTGCTCTCGCCCCGGGCCGAAGAGCTTCTGGATCTTCCGGCCGGGGGAGCGGGACTCCTGGGGAAAACCGATTCGGAGGTGGCACTCCTGTTCCCGCAGCTTGCCGACTTTTCCGCGGAGAGCCTCCTCATCGACCGAACCGTCCTTTCCCAGGGTCGCTCCTTTCATACCACCGAATCCATCACCGGGAGGGATGGCCTGGAACGCCACCTTCTCGTCGACCGATCTCCCCTGATATCAAAAGAGAAACAGACCATGGGAACGATCACCACACTAGTCGACATCAGTGACCGGATCAAACTGGAAAACCTGGGTCACGCCACGACCCGGATCGCATCCCTGGCCCTTGAGGAGGGAGACCTCCAAAGACTCCTGTCGCGGGCGGTGGGAATCATCCTCGCTCACAGCCCGTTCCTCCTGATATGGACCACCCGGATCAAACCAGACGGCGGAATGGGTGAGATATTCCTGGACGCCCATGCGAGTCGCTCCCCCCGTCTTTCTTCCCCGGACTCTCCCTTGTTCAGGATGGACCCGGAATCCTCACAGCTCCTCCTCGACAACAGGGAAACCATCGAGCATTGGGTCGTTCGCACCCGGCGCCCCCTGACCGAACAATCCCTGACCCTGACCCCCTCCTCCCGGACATTCCCCTTCCTCGAACCGGTTCCGACCGCAGACCAAAAATTGCGGGCGAGTGCGGCGGTCTTTCCCCTCTTTTGCGGAGGGAGGCTCCAGGGGACCCTGGGAATCCTCTCACGAAACCATCATTCCCTTCCGCCCGCCATGGAGGTCGCCCTGGGGAGGGTCGCCGAAACCCTTTCCCTCTCCCTCGAAAAGATCCAGGCCGAAACGGAAAGACGCCAGGCCGAAGAGAGAAGCCTTCTCCTCAGGAATTTCTACGAGGCCCTGGCCCGGTTCGAGGCCATGCTCCTTCTGCTTCCCCCCGTTCCCGAGATCCTGGGTTCGGCCTGCCGCATTCTCTGTGAAACGGAGAATGCCATAGCCTGCTGGGTCAGACGGGAGGACTACCTGTCCGGAACAATCCGATTTCCAAGCTTCGCCGGCCTCATGGAGGCCCCGGACATCGAAAGGCTTGAAGCCCTGGCTGCCAGGCCGGAGGTGCGGATCGAGGGCCTCTCCCGCAAGGCTTTAAGGAGCGGTCTTGCCCATATCGAAAACGATCTCACCGGGATCATGGAGAGGTGGGAACCGGCCCGCCTTCTGGTGACTCGCGGGATCGGCTCCCTGGCCGTCCTTCCCATCGGAGACGAAGGCGATTCCACATACTCCCTGGTGGTCGGAGGCAGCCATCCCGGCTATTTTACCGGAGAGCGGGTCTCCCTGCTCTCCCGTTTCGCCGACAACATCAGGTTCGGTTTCAACAATCTCCGAAGGGAAGAGGAACGCCAGGACAACGAAATCAGGAACGTAAGGCTCAAAGGGCTATACCAGGCGCTTTCCGAGGCGAACGCCACTCTCCTGCGCCGGCCCCATCCCGAAACCCTGTTTGGGGAGATCTGCCAGGCGATCGTCCGTAACGGGCATGGCCATACGGCCAGCTTCTATCTCCTCGACCGACCCACGGGAATCGGACGACTCGTCGTCTGGGAGGGGCCACCCCCCAAAGATTTCGACCTGCTGATTCCCCGTAGCAACCCGGAAGATCCGGCGGGGCAAGGGGTTTTCGGGAGGGTGGTCCGAAAGCGGTCCCGGGAGATCCTCCAGGTGGCAACCCTTAAGGAGGCTCCCTCCCCCTCAATCCGGTACCTTCATTCGGAAATGGGAATCCGTTCCATCGGCGGCTTCCCGGTTTTCAGGGGAGGAGATCTTTTCGGGGTCCTGCTTCTCTCAAGCACCGAGACCGGATTCTTCGACAATGAAAAGGCCCGCCTGATCGACCGTGTCGCCGAAAACGCCTCGTTTGCCCTCGATGCCTTCGACCGCGAGGAATCTCGCAAGGAAAAGGAGCGTCTCCTCCTCCACAACTCCTCCCATGACAGCCTGACCGGCCTTCCGAACCGGCTCTTCTTCACCGAAACCATAGGGAGCTGGGTTGCCCGGAAAAACGGAAACGGACCTCCCTTCGCCGTCGTCCTGATCGACCTCGACAATTTCAAGGAGGTCAACGACCGGCTTGGCCACGGAACCGGCGATCAGCTTCTCCGTGAGGTCGCCGGCCGCCTGGGGGGAATTCTTCGCGAAAACGACATCCTGGCCCGCCTCGGAGGCGACGAGTTCGGTCTCCTTTTAGACGGCATCAGCCTGGGACTTGCCGAACCAGAAACCGGTTCGGAGCCGGATTCCCTGCCAGCCCTCCTCCGGGGTCTCTCCCGGACCCTGGAAATTCCATTTTTGATCGGAGGGGAGAGCCTGTCCGGCCTTTCCATGAGTCTGGGTGTCTCCCTTTTTCCCCACCAGGGGACCCGTCCGGACATTCTCCTGCGTCGGGCGGACCTCGCCCTTTACGAGTCCAAGACCAGACGCGGTGTCTGGACTGTCTTTTCCGGAGCCCTGGAGGCCCGCCTCAAACGGAGCGTCACCATCCGCTCCGAATTCGAACGGGCCCTGGACAACCGGGAGATCGAGGTCCACGTCCAGCCCCAGATCTCTCTTCGGACGGGTCTGCCGGACGGAGCGGAAGCCCTTGTCCGCTGGCGCCATCCCCAAAGGGGGCTTCTTCTCCCGGGGGAATTCATCCAGGAGGTTGAAAATACCTCGCCGCTTGTCCGGAAGCTTGGACTTTTCATGCTGGAGAAGAGTCTTGACTATGCCGAGGCCTGGGAAAAAGACGGGCTGGTCCTGACCATTGCCGTAAATATTGGGGTCCGGCATTTTCTTGACCCCCATTTTGAGGAGGATCTTTTCCGTCTTCTCGCCGCCCATCCCACCCTCTCTCCCCGGCGCCTCCAGATCGAGGTGACCGAATCGGCCGCCCTTTCGGACATCCGGACGGTCCAGGATCTCCTGACACGGATTCGGAAAGGCGGGGTCACCATCGCCCTCGACGACTTCGGAACCGGACATGCCTCCCTCTCCTACCTTCGAAAAATTCCTGCCGACCTTATCAAGATGGACCTGCAGTTCGTCAGGAATGTCCTCCGGGACCCCAAGGACCTGGCCATCGTGGCGGGAACCCTGACCAGCGCCCGGCTCCTTGAGATCGAATCGGTGGCGGAAGGCGTCGAAAGCCCCGAGCATGCCGTCGTCCTCATGAAACTTGGCTGCGACACGGCCCAGGGCTTCGGCATCGCACGTCCCATGCCGGCCGCCGATTTGCCGGCCTGGTGTGAGGCCTACCGGCCTGACCCTCTTTTGGCCGAATGGTCCACCCGGACCTGGAGCCGCCGCCAGATTGCCCTTCTCGCCCACCTCATGGAGCACCACCGGCTAAGCTCCTGTCTCTACCGGCAGATTGAAGGCCGGATGGAGGCCCCTCCCGAGGAGTCCTCCCCGCTCGGGAAGTGGATCGAGGGGGCCGGAAAGGACGCTTTCGGTAATCGCCCGGCCTATCACCGGGCCGCCCGCCTCTGGGAGGAGCATCTCTCCCTTGGCGGGGAGATCGGGATCCTGCTCGGAAAGGGACGATTTGAAGAGGCCCTGCGTCTGCTTCCCCAGCACCGGGAGATTGACGAAGGCCTCATCCGGACTCTGGAGGAATTGGGTCAGGGATCCGGAGTGTGAGCCCCCCCTCTCCCGGGTCCTCGGTCCGGAGAGCCTTCTCCGGGTCCGGATCACGGTACAGCACACGCATGGAGGAGGTTCGGAAGCCGCGGCGGGTGTAGAAGGAGAGGGCGGGAGCATTTCGAAGGTCCGCCGCAAGCTGGAACCGGAGACTTCCCCGGGATTGTCCCCAGGCAAGCCCCTCCCGGAGAAGCCGGGATCCCAGCCCCCGGGACCGGACCCCGCGCTGGAGCACCAGATCCTCGATCTGCCCGGAGATTCCGCCCGCCGCGGTCGAGACCAGAAGCTGGATGCTCACCATGCCGACAATGGTCCCGGTGATGTCCCTGGCCACAAGGACGGTTCCCCTGTCCGGGGAGGCGAGGATCATCCGGAGCCCCCGAATCTGTCGCGTTCGGTCAACCCGAAAATCGGTCTCCAGAGAAAAGAGATCGGCCAGAAGATCCGAAAGGGCCGGGATATCCTCCGGGCGGGCGGTGTCGATCGTAAATTCAGCCACAGTGTCCTCCAGTACAAGATTTCATTGCCCGAGGGGGCATTCGGACAGACCGGTAATCTCAGACAATAAATCGGACAAAAATGAATATCTTCTTTTCCAATCCCTGTCCTTTTTGTCCTCTTC
The DNA here is from genome assembly GCA_021827365.1 of Nitrospirota bacterium. GTDB lineage: Bacteria > Nitrospirota > Leptospirillia > Leptospirillales > Leptospirillaceae > UBA4572. Next base: position 1,714 of record JAKAWK010000075.1, on the reverse strand, counting down.
TTGCCATTTCGGAAGGCCGCCTGTCCGAAGACCCTGTTTTAAAGCTGCCATCCAGAGTGGCATCCGGCTTGCTTCAAGGGATGTGAAAAAGGATCCGATACTTTCACCCGCCGGTCAAGGAGGCGCCTTCATGAACACTCTTCTGGCAAATTACGATCCGGGGGTTTTTTATGACGAACTCGTCAAGGCTCCCGGCATCCCACGCCCTTCTGCAAAGGTCTTCTTCGAACTTCTGGATTCCCTTCCGGCCGGCGAACTTGGCCGCCTCCAGAAGGCGGCGGAAACCGCCCTTTACCGGATGGGGGTCACCTTTACTGTTTACAGCGATGAGCGCGGACTTGAAAAAATCATGCCTTTCGACATCATTCCTCGCGTGGTCGGAGCCCAGGAATGGAGGGTGGTGGAGGAGGGGCTGAAACAGCGGATCACCGCCCTCAATCTCTTCATCGAGGATGTTTACGGCAAACAACTGATCATCCGGGACCGGGTCATTCCGGAAGATCTGCTTCTGTCCTCCACGGCCTACCGTCCTGAATGCCGGGGCCTCCGCGTTCCCGGCGGGATCTGGTGCCATATCACCGGTTCAGACCTGATCCGTGACAGGTCGGGAGAGTTTTTCGTGCTGGAAGACAATCTCCGGTGTCCTTCCGGAATTTCCTATGTTCTCGAAAATCGTCATGTCCTGAAACGGACCTTTGCCGCCTCCTTTGCCACCTCCCGCATCTGCTCCGTCGACGACTATCCCCTTCGCCTCCTCGAATCTCTGGAGTCCCTGGCCCCCCACACAGACTCCCCCAGCGTCGTGCTTCTGAGTCGCGGCGTCTACAACTCGGCTTATTTCGAACACTCCTTCCTCGCCCAGCAGATGGGAATCGAGCTGGTGGAGCCGGCCGATCTCCACGTGGTAGACGGTCTCCTGACCATGAGGACCACCCAGGGACCCCGGCGAGTCGACGTCGTCTACCGGAGAATCGACGACGACTTTCTCGACCCGACGGTCTTCAGGCCCGACTCTCTCCTCGGAATTCCCGGCATCATGGAGGTCTACCGTTCGGGGAAGGTAGCCATGGCCAACGCTCCGGGAACGGGAATTGCCGACGACAAGGCCATCTATGCCTGGGTTCCGAAGATGATCGGTTACTACTTGAAGGAAGATCCCATTCTCCAAAATGTTCAAACCTGGATCTGTTCTGATCCCCGGGAGAGGGACCATGTCCTTTCCAATCTTGCGACCATGGTTGTCAAGACCACAAACGATTCGGGGGGATACGGCATGATGATCGGGCCCTGTTCCTCCCGGGCCGAGCAGGAGGCATTCCGGGAACGGATCCTGGCCAATCCCCGACATTACATCGCCCAGGAAACCCTGTCCCTGTCTCGGGCACCGGTCCTGGTGGGGGATCACCTTGAGGGCCGGCACGTCGATTTGCGTCCATACACCCTCTATGGGAAGGGGATCTATGTGACCCCGGGCGGGCTGACCCGTGTCGCCCTCAAGAAGGATTCCCTCGTAGTCAACTCCTCCCAGGGCGGCGGAAGCAAGGATACCTGGGTCTTGAAGGACTGATCGCATTTCCCGAAAGGAGCTTCCATGCTGAGCCGCGTTGCCGATTCCATCTACTGGATGAGCCGGAGCCTCGAACGGGCCGAAAATGTCGCCCGTTTCATCGACGTCAATCTGAATCTCATGCTCGACAGCGAGGTTCTGGAAGGG
>JAKAWK010000074.1 GCA_021827365.1 Nitrospirota bacterium | reverse complement strand
GCATGACAGGGTGGGCCAGGGAGGGGCGTTTGGATCCCCTTCGCCCGGAAATTCTCATTCCCCAGAACCCGGTCATCGGGCGATGGCTCGCCTACCGGATCTCCGGGCAGACGGGAGTCTCTGCGAACCTTTCCTTTCCCCTTGCCGGCCGCTTCATTCGTGACTTGATCGAGCAGGCCTGGGGAGATCCCCGCCATCCGGTCCACTTCGACAAAGAGACCCTTCTGCTTCGTCTTTTCGAATCTCTCCCCGGCCTTCTCTCCCTTCCGGCCTTTGCCGAGGTCAGGGGATTCCTGGGCCAGGGAATCCCCGAGAAACGTCTCTACGAACTCTCGGCCCTTCTGGCCGACCTTTATGACCGCTCCATGATCTATCGTCCCGCCCTCCTTTTGGCCTGGGAGGAGGGAGCCGAACCGGAGGGGTGGCCCTCTATCCTTTGGCGACATCTTGCCGGATGCTCCCGTCCCCTTCACCGGGCCCGGATGATGGAGACCTTTTTCCAGCACGGGAGACGGGAACTTGAGGGCCTTCTTCCACCCCGTCTCTCCCTCTTTGGTCTAACAGGGATGGCGCCGGTCGACCTCCGCTTTTTCCGGACCCTGGGGGAGAGAGATCTGTGCGAGGTTCATTTCTATTTCCAAAATCCTTGCGAGGAATACTGGGGGGATATCGTTTCAACAAGGAGGCGGGATCAGGCTCCGAGCGGCCAGGAGATCTACCTGGAAACAGGAAACCCGCTCCTCTCCTCCTGGGGGGAGCAATTCCGGGTCCTTCACCAGAGCCTCTCCGACCTTCCCGAAACGGAAAGAATCTTCCCCACCGCACCAAAGACCCTTCTTGGTGCTCTCCAGGAGGATATCCGGACTCTTTCGGACAGGGGAGCCAGGGTCCGGGAGAAGTCCCTTGAAAAAGTGATTATCCCTTTACGGGACCGCTCCATCGAGCTGGTATGCTGCTCAAGCCCTGTCCGGGAGGTCGAGATGCTGAGAGACCGGCTTCTTGGACTTTTTTCCGAGATCCCCGGACTCTCTCCTGAAGATGTGGTGGTTCTGGCTCCCGATATCGGCCGTTACACGGGAATCATCCGGTCGGTCTTCGGAGCGACTGTCCGGGGGGCCGGAACCGGCGGGGTCGATCCCGAGATCCCCTTTGTTATCTCTGACCGCCGGGAGCTTCTGGAGGAGCCCGCCTTCGAGGCCCTACTCCTCCTTCTCCGTCTCCCCACGGTCCGTCTGACGGCTCCCCTGATCTTCCTTCTTCTTTCTGTCCCTGCCATCGCCAGGAAGTTCGGTATGTCGGAGGTCCGCCCTGCCCGTCTTCAGGAAATCCTCCAGAGCTCCGGCATACGATGGGGGCGAAGCGGCTCTGACCGGCCAGCCCCCTATGCGGGACGAATTGAGAATACGGTCGCCGAAGGCCGGTTGCGCCTACTTTTGGGATACGCCTGCGGGGAGGAGAGGATTTCAAAGACTTCCGGCGGCCCTGATCCCCTCTTTCTCCCGGAGGATCCGGACGGGGCGGTCGCCGGATCCCTCGCGACCTTTTTCGAAACTCTCGACCACCATATGGACGAGCTGTCGGAGAGCCATTCCGCGGAGCAGTGGCCCGACCTTCTCAGAAGGCTCCTCGAGGCTTTTTTCGATCTTGACCTTTCCCGGGGGGTGGACCGCAACCTTGTCGCCCTTCCGGAGCGTCTTGCCAGGGGATTTTCGGAGGCCGGGACCCATGTGAGCCTCTCTTCCGGAGTTCTGGCCCGCCATCTCGAGCGAATGGCCGGCGCCGGGGAGGGATCCGACCGCTTCTTTTCGGGGGGGGTGACCTTCGGCCGCATGGTTCCGCTTCGCTCCATCCCCTTCCGGGTTGTCTGTCTTCTCGGGATGAACGATGCCGATTTTCCCCGGCCCTCCTGGCCTCCTTCCTTCGACTGGCTGGTGGCCTCCCCCCAGCCGGGGGACCGTTCGGTCCGCGACGATGACCGGACCCTTTTCCTGGAGGCCCTCCTCTCGGCCAGGGATTGTCTCTGGATCAGCTATGAGGGAATCGAAAGCCGGGACGGGAGCTCCCGGGAGCCCTCGGTGCTAATCCGGGAGTTGATGGACCAGCTCTCCGAGGGGTTTTCCGGGGAGAGGCAGCCTATCACTGACCAGATCACCCTCAAGGCTCCCATCGATCCCCTTTCCCCGGAGCATTACTCCCGGGATGGCGACCCCCGCCTCCTAAGCTATTCCCGGAGCTGGCGGTCGGCGCTGGATGTGACCAGAAGGGCCCCTGTACGGGAGAAGGTTTTTTTCGATCCCCGACTTTCCTGGAGCCATCGGGACAGGGAAGAGACCCCCTCCGGGAGAGAGGGAATCGCGCTCTCTGATCTCCGGGAGTTCATCAGGGACCCTGTGCGCTATTTTCTGATCCGCCAGATGGGGCTTCCCCATTCTGACCGGACCCTCCTCCTTGAAGAGGACGAACCCTTCGGAGTCGATGAAAAACGGCTGGCTTCGGGGAGGCTTCGCGGAAAGCCGTCCTGGGAGTCGGAACTCCCCTGGCCCCCGCTTCGCTCCCTTGTCAGAGACCGGATCGAGTCGGATATCGCACTCTACCGCCGGAGAGTGTCCGAGAGAACGGGGGTCTCCCTTCCTTCGATCCCGGGATCCGTCCCGGTGGAGGGTCTGGAGGGGCTCTTTCACGGCGTCCGGCTTTACGGGTCGATCGAGGGACTCTACCAGGGACCGGACAAGGGCCGGATCCTCCTCGTCGAGCGCTGGCCCCGGACACCCTATCCGGCCGATTATCTGGAGAGCTTTCTCCTCCACCTTCTCTCGAGTCTCTTTGTCGAGGGATATGAGGGCTGTGTCCTGACAGGGAAGGGGGGAAAAAAGGAGGGGGAGAAGGATCCCTCCCGGGTTCCTGTGGCTCTCTGGCGCTGGGATCTCCTTCCGAAAGAGGTGGCGGCCCGACATTTTCTCCCCTGTCTCCGGGCCTTCCGGAAGGGATCTCTCTATCCCCTTCCCTTCGACCCGGAGGCCTCCCTGGCCTATGCCAGGGAACATGAAAAGTTTCGCCAGTCGGGCCCCCTTTCCGGATCCCACTCCGCCGGCTCTCCCGCAGAAAAGGCCCGCGCCATGATCCGGGCGGCCCGCCTTCCGCCCTTTTCTGCCCGAAACTCATTTTTTGATCCCCGCCGCCGATCGACCTTCTGGAGCGCGCTTGCCTTTTCCGGCCGCGATCTGGCGGGAGAACCGGCCTTCGCCCTCTGGTCCCTGCGTCTTCTGCGGCCTCTCCTTTCGGGGATGACCGAGGAGGGGGTCTCGTGACGGGCGGCGATCCCCTCCTGGACCTTCCCCTCTCCGGGCTCCATCTGCTCGAAGCCTCTGCCGGAACGGGGAAGACGACGGCTCTGACCGGCCTCTTCCTTCGCGGGATCCTGGAAGGGATCGGGGTTGAGCAGATCCTCGTGGTCACCTTTACCGAGTCGGCGGCCGAGGAGGTTCGCGGGCGCATCCACGACATTCTGGTGTCGGCCAGGAGACGGGCCCTGGGAGAGCCGGATCCGGACAAGCTCTCGCCCTTCCTCTCCCTGGTCCGCCCGGACCATGCCCGTTTCCTCACCCGGGCCCTCTTCGATTTCGACCGGTCAACGGTGACCACCATCCATGCCTTCTGCCGCCGTCTGCTTCGGGAATATGCCTTTGAGTTCAAGTCCCCCTTTTCCCTCGAGATTGAAGAGAACCCCGGGGAGTCCCGGTGGCCCGCCTTTCGGGAGATCTGGCGGCGCCGGGTCTATCCGGAATCTCCGGAGATTGCCCACCTGATCGCCTCGGTCTTTCCCGGGGGACCTGGGGATCTTGGCTCCCTGGTCTCCGACGCCGCCCTCTTTGCCGAGTCGGAGCATGTTTTGTCCGGATCGCTCCCGGAGACCGATGATTTTCCCGTTGTGCGGGAGGCCTATCTTCGGGATCTTGCCCTCATGCCCCGGGTCACTCCCGGCCGGGCGGAGGAGGCCGGGCGTCTCTGGGAGGCGGAAGAGCTCCCGGCAAAGGCGGGTCGAGGGAAAAAAAGAAAAGGTCCGGAGGGAGGAAGAGAAGGGCCTCATCTCCTCCTGATCCGACGCTTAAAGGAGCTTCTGGAGGGCGGTCCTGCGCCTCCGCCGGGCTTTGGTTCCCTGGACGGAGAGCTCAGGACGGCCCTTGACCGCTTGCCTCCGGAAATCCGGGGGGAGTTCGCACCCCTCATCCGCCTTCTCGAGGGAGAGGGAGAACGAACCCGGAGCCTCCGGAACTCTTTCAGGAAGGACCTCCTCTCCTATCTGAGGACAGAGGATCTTGCCTTGAGGGAAGGGCGGGGAAAGGAAACCTTCGACGACATGATTCTCCGGGTTCTGGAAGGCCTGCTTTCCGATACCTACGGAGCCCTTTCGGAGAAGATCCGGACCCGCTTTCCGCTGGCCTTCGTCGATGAATTCCAGGATACGGACCTTGCGCAGTTCCGGATTTTCGACCGGATCTACTCTCTCTCCTCCCCCTCCTCCGGAGTCCAGGGGAAGGGGAGTGCCCTCTTCCTTGTCGGCGATCCGAAACAGTCCATCTTCCGCTTCCGGGGGGCGGACATCTCGGCCTATCTCGAAGCCCGCCAGCGGGCGACCTCTCTTCCGGGAGCTTCCCTGATCGGCCTTTCCGTGAACTACCGGTCCGACAGGCGTCATGTGGAGGCGTTGAACCGCCTCTTCGACCTTGTTCCGGATCCCTTCCGGACCGGGGGAGCCATCCTCTATGAACCGGTCCGTCCCAGCCATGAGGGGAACTCCCTGTTCCGGGATCCCCTGGGGGAACGGGGGGGTGAGGCAGCCCCCATCCTTCTCGATCCGGGGAGAGAAGGGGAGAGGATTGACGACTTCGCCAGGGGGTGTGCCCGGGAGATCTTCCGCCTGCTTGGCGGGGGACCCACCATTGACGGCCGTCCGGTGCGTCCGGAGGATATCGCCGTTCTCGTCCGGCAGCACTCCCACGGCAAAAAAGTCCAGGAGGCGCTGGAGGATCGGGGGATCCCTTCTGTCTCCTACGGGGCGGGGAGCGTTCTCGAGACCGACGAGGCCTTCGACCTCGAGATGCTTCTCCTGTCGCTTTCCTCTCCCGATGACCGGCGTCAGGCCCGCCTGGTCTTCGCCTCCCGCTTCTTCGGGATGACCGCCTCGGAGCTTCGGGAGATCGAAGAGTCCCCCGAGCTCTGGAACCAGAGGGTTGACCCCTTTTTCCGGGCGGCCCTCCTGTGGGAGAAGGGGGGAGCGATGGGAACGCTTCGAAGCTTCTTTCTGGATCAGGGAATCTTTTCGAGGCTTCTTTCCGGGCGGGGAGGGCGGAGGCGCATCACCCACCTCTTTCACCTCTTCGAATTTCTGGAGGAGCTGGGACGGGACAGGCCGCCGCTGGTCCTTCTGGTTGACCGCTATCTTGCGGCCCGCCGGGAGGCGCCCGGCAAAAAAAACGACAGGAATGCCCCCCGTCTCGACACCTTCGGGGGGAGGGTCAGGATCCTGACTCTCCACAAGGCTAAAGGGATGGAGTTTCCTGTGGTCATCCTCCCCTTGGGCCTTCCCTCACAGGGGGAAAGGGAGGATGAAGAGAGCCTGGAAGAGCCAGGAGACGAGGCCGAGGAGATGCGGCTCCTCTATGTCGCCCTGACGCGCGCCGTTCACCGGACCGTCATCATGATCCCCTCCCTGACCTTGCAGCAAAGGGCGCTGGGGCACCTCTTCGGACTTTCCCCGGAGCTCGGGAAGGGGAAAAAGGCCTTCATGGACTTCCGGGAGCGGGTCGAGGCCCTTATCAAGGGGGACCCCCACCTGTTCGCCCCCGTTCCGGAAGGGGGCCTCCTCCCGCCCATGATCCCGATTCCTCCCCCTCCCGTCCCCGATCTCGCCCCGCTCAAACCCCTGCCCACGATCCCCGCCCCGAAAAGGACCGAAAGCTTTTCCTCCCTCCTCCGGCGCTCCCTCGAGGTTTCAGGAGAGGGGGAGGAGAGGGGGAGTCTCCGCGCCGAGGACGAAGGGCCAGAGGAGCCTCCGGCGGAGGAGCCCGGGGAGGAGAGCCTGCCTGCCGGACCCCTGTTCGGCTCCTACTTCCACCGGATCATGGAACATCTTGGCGGGGAGGGGGAGAATTCCTCCCTTCTTTCCGGGCGTCTTCCCGAAGGCCTCCCGGAACTCTGCCTTGGCGAACTGGGCCTTAACCGGGATCCGGCCTTCGCCTCCTGGCCCGAGGCGGTCCGTCCCCTGGTCGCGCGGACCCTGGCCACGAACCTTGGGGCGGAAGCGGAAGGTGAGGGGAAGGGGGAGCCCATGACTCTGGCCCATGTTCTTTGCGGCGAGAGGGCCGTCGAAAGGGAGTTTCTCCTTCCTGTCCGGGGGCTTCTGGCCTCGGGCCTTGAGCCATGGCTTCTTCCGGAGGGGCCACGCCTCTCCTTCGATCCGGTCACGGGGTCCCTAAGAGGGTTTGTCGACCTTTTCTTCCGGTACCGGGGACGCTATTTTCTCCTGGACTACAAGACAAATCGCCTGACAGCGCCTTCCGGGACCGCCCCCTATGCTCCGGAAAACCTCTCCCGCACCATGGCCGCACACCGATACGACCTTCAGGGGCTCATTTACATTCTGGCGATCCACCGCCTTCTCTCCTTTACAAGACCCGAATACGACTATGGGCGGGATTTCGGGGGAGCGATCTTTCTGTTTGTCCGGGGGAGCGGGAATCCCGGAGACGGAATCTGCCGGATCCGGCCCTCCCGGGAGGAGCTCGACTCCTTCGATGACCTCCTGTCGGGGAGGAGGCCATGAGCGACGCCCGCCTCTTCCCGCGACTCCCCGGGCCCTGTCTTGCCTGGTTTTCCCGGGCCGTGGAACGGGGGATCCTCTCGTCGACCGATCGGGCCCTGGCCGCAGCCCTTGCCGATCTGGCGGGGGGAACCCCTCCGGAAATCCTGGGGGTCTATGCCGTCTCCGCCGCGCTGACCAGCGCCGTCTCCCGGGAAGGCCACACCCTCCTGGATCTGGGAGCCCGATCGGCCTCTCCGTATCTCGATGATCTTCCGGGCTCCCTTCCGGATCCTTCCCGCTGGCCGGAGATCCTGGCACCGGTGGCGGGGTCCCCGGAAGATCCGGCTCCGCTCATCCTGGACAGGGAGGGCCTCTATCTCTATCGATACTACTGCGCGGAGGTCCGGGTGGCCGAGGCCATCGGCCGCCGTCTCATCCGTGATCGGGGGGGCCCCTCCCTTCCGGCCGCACCCTCCCTCGTCGACCGCTTCTTTCCCCTGGCGGGCTCTCCCTCCGACCCTGTCAATGCCGGAAGGAGGGCAGCGATCGCCTCCCTTTCCCGACCCCTTCTTCTTCTGACGGGGGGGCCCGGTACCGGGAAAACCTGGACCGCCGCCAGAATCCTGGCCCTTCACAGCGCCCTCTTCGAGGGATCAAGGATCGTGGCGGCCGCTCCCACCGGGAAAGCGGCCTCCCGGATGGCGGAGGCCCTCGCCCAGGCAGGCTTTCCCGGAGCCCCTCCGCCCACGATGACTCTGCACCGTCTTTTGGGAGCGGGCCGCCACGGCTTCACCCGGGGCCCGGAGAATCCCCTGGACTGGGATCTGGTCCTGGTCGATGAATTGTCCATGATCGATCTCTCCCTCATGGACCGGCTCCTGTCAGCCCTTCCCGAACGCTCCAGGCTCGTCCTGACGGGAGATCGCGACCAGTTGTCCTCTGTGGGGACCGGGTCGGTCATGAGCGATCTTTGCGCCACCCTCCAGGGGAGGGGGGACAAGGGTCCGGAGTCCGGGGCCCTGACGATCCTGACCCACAACTTCCGCCAGGCAGGCTCTCCGGGACTTCGGGCCTTTGCGGCGGCCGTGGCCTCCGGAGATGCCATTCGCGCTCTTGGCCTTCTCGAGGAGGGGACGGAGGGACTCTCCTTTATTCCGGCCGAACCGGAATCATCCCTTCCCCTGGGAGTGCTCCGGGAAGGGTGGGACCCCGTCCTGGTCCCCCGGGAGGGGGAGGTCTCCCCTATCGGCCTTGACTCCTTCATGGCCCTGACCGCCCTTCGGGAAGGGCCGGTCGGAAGCCATGCCGTCAACCGCTCCTTTCATGCCCACATGCGACGTTATCGGGGCGGTCATTCCTTCCCACAGCCGGTGATCATCCTTGAAAACAGTTACGAGACCGGCCTCATGAACGGAGATCTCGGCGTTCTATTCCAGTCCGCCCTCTTTGTCCAGAAGGGAGGGGTCTCCCTCACCCTTCCGGAACGACTGGCCCCCGGCTGGGAGTATGCCTATGCGATGACGGTCCACAAGAGCCAGGGCTCCGAGTTCGATCATGTGCTGCTCCTTTTGGGGGGATTCGATCATCCCCTTCTGACCCGCTCTCTTCTTTACACCGGGGCAACCCGGGCAAAAAATCGTCTGACCGTTTGGGCCTCCCGGGCGATCCTGGAGACGATGCTCCGTCGTCCTCTTGAACGTCTGTCGGCCCTCTCCGAGCGTCTGGCGGACCGGCTGTCCCCTCCGTGATCCTCCGCTAACGGCGCACCCCTTTTTTTACGGAAAATCCCTTCCAGACCGCCTCCGGTATCATCCTGAAATAAATATATCAATGCTGATGCCAAAATAAATAAATAAAAATCAAAAAATAAAAGTTTACAATTAATAAATTTTATTATATTAAAATAAAAACTATATTTATAAAATACTTACATAGGTAATTGACAAGCACCATAATAGTGTTAGAATGACACTATGAAAAGGATGACGCTGCGCATGAATGAAGCGCTTTACAGGATCATCAAAGAACGGGCCACGCGAGAGCACCGTTCGATTCATGCGGAGATCCTTGTTGTCCTTGAACGCTTTTTCGGCAGGGGACGGATCCGAATCGACGGATCGTTAGCTGGATCGCCGGCGGGGGCCGGGAAGACAAACGGATGGCAAACGGAAAGGAAGCGACAATGCTTGGTGACAAGGACATCAACAAGATTATCAACGCCGTCAAGGAATACAACGACCTCCTCGAGAAATCCTCGGTGGTCATGGACCGGCTGGCCGAGACCAAGAAGCAGTGGGACATCCTCCTCACCGACCGGGACGCACTCCGGGCCGAGTCGGAACGGATGAACCGGTTCATTGCCCAGTTCAAGGAGGACTACCAGAACTTCCACGCCCGGGAATCCCAGTGGGTGAATTCGGTCGCCGATCTTCATACCAAGCTTCAGTTCATGGTCGACGAACTCAACACCATTGTCAGCCATCACCGGAGAAATTCGGTGGAGGGAAGCGGTGTCATCAACTAACGCAGGATAGGCGGACCGGATGGTCTGCCCACAAGGAGCGACACGATGAGACACAAGACACTTTCAAGACCGACATTTCCGGATGACGATCTGATCCGAAAGGCGGGCCATGAGGACGGACTGGCGGGACTGCCCGCCGGAAGCAGCTATGAGCCGGGCCCCTTCGAGCGCTCGATCATTGCCGCCGGCGAGTCCAAGATCAGCGAGATTTATGCCCAGACGGCCCAGGAGCTTTACCGCCACGAGGGAAGGTCTTCGAATCTGGCCAATGCCTACGAGTCCAACCAGTACCGTCTGAAGGATGTCCTGCTCCGATACAAGAACCGGAAAGAAATCGTCGGCCGCGATGTGGTCATACCGGTTCCCTATTTCATCCACTGGCTGGTGGTCATTCTGCTGGCCATCGGGGAATTTCCGCTGAACGTGGTTGTCTTCCGGATGTTCGGCGAGCCGGAGCTCATGACCTACGTCATGAGCATGACCCTGTCCTTGACCCTCCCGTTAATCGGCGTCTTTCTGGGGCTCCAGATCCGGACCCTTGTCAAGCCGAAGATCGCAACGGCCATCATGATCCTGCTCGCGCCGACGACCGTTCTCGGGGCCCTCACGGCTCTCTCCTTCATCCGCAACATGTATGTGACCCTCCATGCCGAGCACAAGCTGGGAGACAGTTCGGGAAATATGGTCTATGCCATGTTCGCGATCAACCTCCTCATCTTCATGGGAGCCTTCATGGTCTCCTTCTTCGCCCATGACCAGGACTCGGAGCTCGATGCGCTCCACGTCGCTGTCGTCCGGCTTGACAAGAAGCGGACGAAGCTCAGGGAAAAGCTTTCCCGGGCCATCTCCAGGACCAATGCGGTGATCCGGGCCGGACGGGGGGAGGCGGAACGGACGTTGTCGGAGGTCGCGGCCAAGATCGCCATCTATCGCCAGGCCAACATGGCCTCAAGAGGCGGAACGGTGGCTCCCTCCTCCTTTTCGAGGAATCCCGAATCCCCGACCCTCAAGCGCTGGTGGCCGGATCTCAAGATTCCCGATGCGGCCGAGTCGATGGCGACTCCCCCGGCCGGAGGGGCCACGAAGCCGGCGGACGGACAGGGACGGACCCTATTTTCTACAGGGAGGGCGTAAGATGAACAGATGGGGAGAGAGGGCCTGCCGTTTTGTGGCGGGCCTCGGGATGGGGGTGCTGGCGATCCTGGCGCCCCCTGCTGTGTCGGAACCCTGGACGGGAGACACCGGGCCGTCAGTCGCCCGGGCGGATGACGCACCGGATCCCGGCCGGGATATCCTCGTCTTCGTCGACGAATCGGGGAGCACCGGCCGTCAGTTCGACGTATACAGACGGGCTCTCCTCGACCGGATCGTCCCGGAGCTCAAGGCCGGCGACCGTCTGCGGGTCGCCCCGATCGTCGACGACAATTCGCTGGTTTCGAATTTCATGGCGGAAGGGACTCTTCCCGGACGTCCGTCCTTTGACAGCCTTTCGGACAATGAAATCGACTACAAGAACGAGGTCAAGAAGGAAAAGGCCACGGACAACGAGATCCGGGCCACCCTTTTGAGCAAACTCAAGGCCAGGCTGGCGAAGCCGGGAAAGTCCCGGTATACCGATCTCTTCGGGGCGGCCCGGATGGCCTCCCAGCTCTTTTCCGCCGACCGCCGGAGGCCCGTCGTCGTTTTTCTGTCGGACATGCAGGAAGACCGGGGGCGCTTCCGTTACCGGGACATGAAGTGGAATGACAGGGATCTGACCCGAGTGGAGAAGGCCTATGGCTTCCCCGACCTCAAGAATGTCTGTGTCTATGTGATTGGGACCCGGTCTCCGTCGATCGAGAAGACTCGAAAGATGGGCGAGTTCTGGCTCAAGTACTTTAAAAAGTCGGGCGCGGATATTTCTCCGTCCCATATCGGATCAATGCTGGTCAACTGGCCTCCGGGAGAGGGGTGCGGCAAACCACGGTCCCTTCCGAAGAAGGGAGAGAGCTGGCTCCAGAAGCTCCGCAAGCAGCTCTGAGAAGCCGGCAGGGGTCCCTGTCCCTGTCCCGAGCCCTCCGGCCCTAGGCCCGGAGGGCTTTTCTTATTTCCCGGTCGGCCGTCTCAAGAATGGACTGAAGGTGGGCCTCGCTTCGGGTGCTTTCTCCGTAAATCTTGAGAATCTCCTCGGTCCCGGAAGGGCGTGCGGCGAACCATCCCGAATCGCACTCGACCTTGATTCCCCCGATCGGCTGGCCGTTGCCCGGAGCCACGGTGAGGACCTTCCGCACCGGCTCTCCTGCCAGATCGGAAAGGGAAAGACGCTCGGAGGTGATTTTTGAAAGGGCTGAGCGGAGCCCAGGATCGGCCGGGGCGTCGATTCTCCGGTAGAAATGGGGACCAAACCGGGAGACAAGGTCTTCGTAATGCTTCCCTGGTTCCCGTCCGGTGACGGCCGTGATTTCGGCCGCACAGAGGCCGGGGATGAGGGCATCCTTGTCGGTGGTCCAGACCTTCCCGTCCTTCCGGAGAAAAGAGGCTCCGGCCGATTCCTCTCCTCCGACTCCGACCGTTCCGTCAAGCAGCCCCTCCACGAACCATTTGAAGCCGACGGGGACCTCCAGGAGGGGATGGCCCAGGGATTCGGCCACCCGGTCGATCATCCGGCTCGAGACGATGGTCTTGCCGACCCGGACCCCGGACCCCCAGGCCGGACGATGGGAGAAAAGATAGGAAATCAGGACCGACAGGTAGTGGTTGGGATTCATGAGTCCGGCCGACGGGGAGACGATCCCGTGCCGGTCATGGTCGGTATCGCATCCGAAGGCGATGTCGAAGCGG
>JAKAWK010000073.1 GCA_021827365.1 Nitrospirota bacterium | reverse complement strand
TGTGCTAGACTACCAAAATTGTGATTTAATCGGGTTATTTTCACGAGGAAAGGAAGTGCAACGTGGCAACAGGACGTGTTCTCAAGACCAAGCGCGCCGCAAAAAAGAGGTTTTCCCTGACCGGCACAGGAAAGGTCAAGTTTCACAAATCCGGGAGGCGCCACCTGCTGACCGGCAAGTCCTCGAAACGGATGCGGTCCCTGTCGACAGGAATCCTCGAAAAAGGCCAGGCCAAGAAGGTTCTCGCCAATCTGAACAACTGACCTGACGATGACCGGAGGATCGGGTATTGGATCCTCACCCTTCGTCACTGATCATTTTATCGTGTCCCTTCAAGGAGGAACCAAATGCCACGCGTAAAAGGCGGACCCCAGACTCGGGCACGCCGCAAAAAGATTCTCGATATGGCCAAGGGGTATTGGGGGGGACGATCCCGTCTTTACCGTTCGGCACGCCACACCGTAGAAAAGGGATTGACCTACGCCTACCGGGACCGCAAAGCCAAAAAGCGGGAGTTCAGAAGGCTCTGGATCCAGAGGATCAACTCGGCCTGCCGTCCCCAGGGGATCAGCTACAGCCGTCTGATGGCCGGTCTCAGGAAGCTCGGGATCGGACTCGACCGCAAGATCCTGGCCGATCTCGCACTAAATCAGCCAGAGGCCTTTTCCGATCTCCTGAACAAGGTCAAGGCGGCGAGCTGATCACCTGCCGTTCCTGTTTTGAAAGGCGCCACACGGCGCCTTTTTCTTTTTCCACACTTTCTCTTGCCTCACAACTTCCTCCCGATTGCAATGCATCCCTCTCTCTCACTCCTCTAAAAACTTTGACATCAGAGCGTTGATCGAAGAAAATAGTAAAAATTGGGAGTAAGGCTCTTTTTCTTACCTATCCGGCAGGGGCGTCAGAATGGTCGTCCGCTATGCGGAAAACAAGGAAGAAAGCGCAGAGATCCTTCGCCTCGTCCTTCAGAAAATGAGCGAATGGCGTCTTTCCTTTACGCCCGTCCATTACACCGTCGTCTACGAATATGTCACGAACATCAATCCTGGCCTTCGAAAAATCCTCGATGACCTGCTCGCCGCAGGTACCCTCACCGACAAGAAAATCGAAGAGGCCTATTACGGCTTCATCATTCCCGAGCAGACCCTTCCGGTTCTCGAACAGAGGGGCCTTCTGACCCGGGAGACCCTCGAAATCCTTAATCGAATGGCCGAATCCGCCAACACCACCATGCAGACTACCCAGAAGGCACGCTTCGGCATTCTCTCCCAGCACAATGCCCTCCGGACCGCCGAAGTGGTCGACTCCTCCCTTTTGCAGTCCGTTATCACCCGACTGGCGGGGGAGACCAAGAAACTTCTCGAAACCAGTGAAACACTGGAAAACAAGCTGAGAGACAGCCGCAAGGAGATAGAGGCCCTCCGGCTGGAACTCCAGGCGGCCGCCCAGGCCTCCGCCCTCGACCCGCTCACCGGCATCATCAACAGGCGGGGCTTCGAAAAACAGGTCACCGGCTGTCTCGAAGCCCACGAAAAGAAGGTGGGAGACTGCTCCTTCCTGTTCCTTGACATCGATCATTTCAAGCAGATCAATGACGAATACGGCCACGTCGTGGGAGACCGCGTGCTTCAGGCCGTGGCCCAGGTTCTTCGGGCCAAGACCCGGGGAGAGGACATTGTGGCCCGCTATGGGGGCGAAGAGTTTGTCGTCATCCTTCCCGCGACCCCGATCGACAAGGCCCATATCGTCGCCGAGAATATCCGCCAGAATGTCGAGCGCATCGCCCTTCTGAGTGCAAAGGACAGCAAGACAATCGGCATCGTCACCGTATCGATCGGGATCGATGTCCACAAGCCGGGCCAAAACTGGCGCCAGACCGTCGAGCGGGCCGACAAGGCCATGTACCAGTCAAAACAGAACGGAAGAAACCGGACGACGACCTACTTCCAGGTTTGACCGGGCACCTGCCGGATGTGCCGGCCGTCTTTCATCTCCCTTCTCTCCGCCTCCGTTGATCCTCGGCCAGAATCGCCTCCGTCAGTGCCTCCATGGCGCCTCTGGCGGGAATAAGGTCCGCCTCCAACAGGCCCTTTCCCCTCCCCCGAACCTTTTGCGAAATCTTTGCCAGGGCCCTGTGATAGCGTCGATGGAGCCGGTCAATCCCACCGCCGGGGGGAATCTTGAGATCAACCATCATGTTCCAGACAGGACAACTCCGGTCCTCCGATAGAAACGCCATGTCAAGAAAATCCGGGTTTTGAAGAAGGACATCCATCTGCATTCCATGGATCTGGACTGACCTGGCATAGAGACCGAGAACAGACTTGGGGAGGCAAAGCTCTTCCGTGTGGAAATCCCGGAAAAACTTCTTCAGGTTCTCAAGGGAGAGGGGCCGGGAGATGGCATATCCTTGCAGGAAATCCACTCCCAGCATCCGCATGGCGTCCAGAATTCCCTCCGTTTCCACTCCCTCCACCACGAAGGCAAGATTCAGGCGGTGGGAAAGATCCATGACGGCCTCCACGAAATGCAAATCCCGCGGACGCGATTCGAGGGTGCGAACAAACCCCTGATCGAGCTTCACCTTGTCGACCGGAAGGTCCTTCAGGCGAAGAAGGGATGAATAGGCGCTCCCCACATCATCCATGGCCAGATGAACGCCCAGATCCCGGAGGCGTCGGAGGAGATCGAGGGCCACGACCGTCTCCCCGAAATCCCGCCCCTCGAGGATTTCCAGGGTCAGCCGGGAGGGATCGACGGAGGATCCTTCCAGCATCCCCCGCAGACAGTCGATGCATCCTTCCGAGACGGAGCGCGGATCGATGTTGACGGAGAGCCAGAGGGAGGGCAGGGTCTCCTGAAGGCTCCCGAGAGCCGAAAGGGATTGTTCAAGGACCAGACGTGAAAGCTCGAAGAGATCCTCGTCATCGAAATCCGGTAGGAAGTCCGGGGGGTCAAGGATCCGGCCGTCAGAATCCCTGAGGCGGGCCAGAGCCTCGATACCCGCAATCCGTCCGGTCCGGTTGTCGAGAACGGGCTGGTAGTAGACCTCCACCTGACGGTCGGCAAGAAGTCTCTGGCCAAGAGTCCGGGCCAGGGGAATCTCCTCTCCGTGGATCATCCAGGAGCGGGACCGGTCCCCCTTGTGCCCCTTGCTTTCGTAGAGGGCCTGATCGGCCAGACGGAGGAGGATCTCGGGATTGTCGGAGGCTTCCGGGCCGGGGGTGGTGAGGGCCACGCCGATGGAGACCCCCACCGACACCTCCATTCCTTCTTCCAGCAGGACCGGCGTCCGCGCCGCCTGGTCGATTCTTTTCAGAAGATCTTCGAGCTCCTCCCGAAGATTGATGTTTTCCAGGAGGAGGACGAATTCGTCGCCTCCCAGACGGGCCAGAAAGTCGGTCTTCCGGAGGGCTTGCTGGATCCTTTCTCCTGTCAGCCGGAGGAGGTGGTCTCCGGCCTCATGGCCATACCGGTCGTTGACTGGCTTGAAGCTGTCGAGATCGAGGATCGCCACGGCAAAGTTCCACCCATACCTTCGGGACCGGGCGAGGACCTTCTCGAATTCGAGATCGAGGGCCCGCCGGTTCGGAAGGCCGGTCAGACGGTCATGCCGGGAGTCGTACTCGAGCTTTTGGGTGAGGTCGACCAGGGAGGTGATGTCCCTCTGGTTTCCGACAAATTCGACGATCTCCCCGGAGGCGTTCCGGACTGGACTGATCGAGAGCAGGTTCCAGAAGGGAGTCTTGTCCTTGCGGTAATTCAAGATCTGTCCCTGGAAGGGACGCCCCTGAGAAAGCGCCGTCCGGATCTTCTCGACCGTGGCCCGATCGCTCCCTTCTCCCTGGAGGATCCGGCAGTTTTTTCCGAGAATCTCCTCGGCGGAATAGCCGGTGAGGGCGGTAAATCCTTCGTTGGCAAAAATCACCCGGAAGTCGGGGTCCGTGATCAGGACCCCCTCGCCCACAGCCGCCACCGCATTGGAGAGAAGGTTCTGCCGGGTGAGAAGATCGAGACGGTCGAGACCCTGGGAGATATTTCTCGCAAGCTCGGAGAGGAGCCCTTCGAGTACGGGGTCCGAAAAGAATCCCTCCTTCCCGTGACCGACTAGAAGGATCCCCCAGACCTCTCCCTTTCGAAATAAGGGCAGGGCTCCCATGGCGTTGATTCCAAAAACCCGCGCCCGCTCCATCCACGGCAACCTGAGGGTTTCCGCCTCAGGATCGAAGACCGGGTGCCGAAGGGCAAAAAACCGGGACAGGAGATCCGGATCCCCGCCGGATTTTCCGTAGGGGGGCTCATCCAGAAGCCCGGTCTTTCCCGAAGCCCCCGGCACCGAAATCCCCTCCCCTTCCGCGGAACGGCAGACGGCGGCCAGCGCCATCTCCCCGAAACTTACGGCCAGATCGCAAAGCCTGTTGAGAAGCTTTGTCTCATCCGTCTCGGAGGAGATGGCCTCGCCGGCATGGGCGAGGAGGGTATTGTAGGCCGAGAGGAGCCGGAGTCGTTCGGCCTGGGCATGACGGTCCGTCACATCGTGCACGGTCCCCACGACCACCGTGGGATCGTCAGGAATCCGGGAGAGAGAGATGTCCACCATGACAGTATGGCCGTTTTTGGTCATCATCCTGACATCCGGAACCTCGATGGTCTCCCGGTCCGACAGGAAGCTGTAGGCAAATCCCACCCGCTCATACTCTCCCGCCTCCCCATAGAGTATTTGCGCGGATTGTCCCACCATCTCCTCCGCCCTTTCGTAACCCAGCATCTGCCGCATGCGCTCGTTGGCATAGCGGATCTGTCGCTGCTCGAGCAACATAATTCCCGCGAGGGTGTTTTCGAGGAGGACCTTCTCGAGGGATGCCATCTCCCGTTCACGACGGAGGGCCGCCAGCCGATCGAGTCCCCGGGAAATGTCCCGGGCCAGTTCGGAGAAGACCTCCCTCAAGGGAGAGGAAAATCCGTCGGGCCCTTCACGGGTCAGGGCCAGGACTCCCCAGATCTTTCCCTCCTTCTCCACCGGGAGGATGGCGTGACTTTCGGGAGCCGTCGCAGGATCCCGCTCTTCGACCGTCATTTCCGGAAGCTTTCCCGGACCTTCGGGGTCAAAGATGGCCCGCCCGGTCCTCAAGACTTCTCCCACGGGCCCGTTTTCGCCGGAATCTCCCGGGAGGACGGAGGTCTCGCCTCCCGCAAGGGATCCCGTCTCTCCGGAGATCGCCTCGATATGGATTTTTCCATTCTCTCCCGGCCGTCCGACAAAGGCCTGGCTGAGCTTCCCGTATCGGACCGAAAGCTCGCAGATCGTCCGGAGCAAGGCCTCTTCCGTCGCGGCCTCGGCGATCGCCTGATTGACCTGGGCCAGGAGAAGATTGGAGTCGGAGAGGCGGGAAAGCTCCGCGGCCAGACGATGACGCTCCGTCACGTCGACCATCGTCCAGACGATCGTCTCCTGCTCGGCGTCACGGACCTTCTGCCCCGACAGGTCGACAAACCTTTCGGTTCCGTCCTGGCGACGGATCCGCAAATCCCTGAGGCGGGCCCCCCCTTTTGCGAGGGCCTCCCGGGCGGCCTCGCCCATTTTTGAAAAGCTTTCGTCCTTCTCGAAATAGAGGTCCCGCACACTTTTGCCTTCAATCTCTCCGGCCTCCCTGTACCCCAGGATCTCGAGAAAGCCCCGGTTGGTCTCGACCACCACCCGGTCGGGATAGCGCACGAGGTTGATCCCGGCCGAGGTGTTGGCGAGGAGGGTCTCCTTGAGGGCTGTGGCCTGGCCCTCGCTTCTTGCGAGGTCGAGGCGGTCAAGGGCCAGAGAAAGGTTGTCGGCGATCACCTCGAGAAGATGGCGGATCTCGCTCTCGATGGGCTTCGTCCCGTCGAAATAGACGGTCAGGACGGCCCAGACCCCTCCCGCCCGGAAAACCGGGAGGGAGGCGCTCGCCCCAAAGCCTGACCGGAGGGCCCGCTCGCGCCAGGGGGCCATGTCGGGAGCCTCCTGAAAGGACTCGTTGTAAACCGGGAGTCCTGATCTGAAGGAGCGGCCCATGGGACCCTGACCCTCGGGTCTCGCCCCATCCGAAGAGATCACCACCCCCGCGAGATAGGCGGTCATCCCGGAGGCGGCAATCGGCCGGAAGAGTCCCTCCCCGTCGGGCCTTCCCACCCAGGCCAGGCGGATCTCCGGCACCTCCAGGGCGAGCCGGCAGAACTCGGAGAGGACCTGGGTCTCATCGGTGGACCGGGAAACAGCCTCGGCCACGCGACCCCGGAGGTCATCGAAGGAGAGAAGCCTGGCAAGGCGCCGGTTCTTTTCCTCGATCTGCCTCTCAAGGGCCACCCGGTCCGTCACGTCGATCCCCAGGGTCACAAGGTACCGGGGATTCCCCTTGGGGTCGCGAAGAACGGTCGTGGTCCACTCGAACTCTCGGAGGGTGCCCGAAGGGGTCATCCAGGGGATCTGATGATGGAGGGGAAGGGAGGAGTCCCGGGCCCGGCTGAAGAGGGCGTGGATCTCGGTCCGAAGTCCTTCGGGAATGAAGCGCTCCCAGTAGTAGGGGGCTCCCCGGATCTCCGCAAGGCTCACTTCCATGAACTCCCGGGCCGACTGGTTGAGACGCAGAATCAGGCCGTCCGGGTCGACCACCATTCCCACCGCCCCGGCCGAATCAAAGATCGCAAAGTTGAGGGCCGAAAGATCCGCAAGTTCCTCGCCCTGTCTCTCCTGCCGCCGGACCAGGATCCGGATCCCGCCGGCCAGAAGCACCATGAAAAAAAGTCCCCCGGCCTCGACCAACCAGCGACTGGAGGCCTCCCGCATCCACCCTTCTCTTACAAGAGAGGGGGACCAGAGGGCCAAAATCCGGAATGGAAAGCCGGGGACGGGCGTCATGACCTGATCCGGGCCTTCAGGAAGGTGGGGCGAGTCCGGGCGATTTCCCCGGACCATGAAGAGAATATCGCCGTTTCTCAAATCCTGCAGAGAAAGACTGAAGGGAGAGGGAGCCAGAACCCGCCAGAGCCTCCCGGCCCGGAGGTCACTTTTCACACCGACAGGAGGCTCTCCGGGAGACACAGGAAGCAGGATGGAGAGGGGGAGGATCCTTTCCCCGATCCGGGCCGACAGACGGCTTCGCCCGAGGAGAAAGGAGGGATTCGACGGTAGCGGCGTGGCAAAGTCGCCCCGGGGTTCCGGGCGCACCTGTCCCCCGGAGACAAGAGCGTTCGTCCAGAGGATCCGGCCTGTCCGGGGATCGAACAAGGAGAGGTCGGCAAGGGAGGGATGAAGGGCAAGAAAGATCCGGAAGGCCTTCTTGAGGGCCGGGGAGGGGCCGCGGGAGAGGCTCCGGTCCCCCGAGAGGCTTGCGGCCACGAATCCCAGGGACAGATACCGGGAGTTCAGGAGGCCGGCGATGGCCGACGCGTCGCGAAGATCAGTCCGGAGGGCACGGGAGACGACCTTCTCCCGGTAGTCCCTGTACTCCAGAACTTCGAAGAATCCGGTCCCGAGGAGAGCCAGAAGAAGGGTCCCGGCCACCAGAAGGTCGATCTTTTTGCCGATCAGCAGTTTCCGGATCCATTGGTCGGCCCTTTGCCTGGCCTTCATCCCGCCCATGGTGTCAGATCTCTCCTTCAGGAGGCCAACAGAACCTCCAGGTCGACCTCGAAGCAGACCGTGGGCATCCGGATCCCCCACCGGTCAAGGGTTTCCGGATGGATCTCGCCCACCGTGGCCACCCCTTTTCCTCCGGCATTCACATAGACCCCGCACCGGCCGGGAAGGAAAGGAGGCCGATCGGCGGATCGGATGGAGAGAGTCCGGTCCATCCGTTCGAAGACCATCTCCAGAACTCCCTGGAGCTCGGAGACGCTGGCCTGGGGATGGGAGAGAAGGGCCGACAGGAGCCACAGGTCGCGAACAGGCCGTCCGGTTTGGGCAAGCCCCTCTCCCAGGGTCATGGCTTCTCCCACCTCGAAGAGGCGATGGGGATAGGAGGCCCGGCTCGAGCGGGCTTCGGCTGAAAGAAGTCCGGACATAAGAGTTGGCCGGACGACGGCATACTGGAGGCTTGCCGGATTGTCGATCCGGACGAGATCGTCTCCGGGCCGGCCCAGGCGTTCCGAGACAAGAGGCTCCCCGGTCAGGATATTGGAGAGGAGCTCCTGATACCCCATGGCCAGAAGGGCCTGCCTGAGGCGCGTTTCGACCTTCTGGCGCGGGGCGGGGCGACCCCGGGTAAACTCATGGGGCAGGACGGGGGCAAAGGAGTCGAAGCCTTTGACCACGAGATAGTCCTCCACCACATCCACCGCTCCCAGAAGATCGTCCCGGGTGAAGGGGGAGAGAACCTCCCAGCCTTCCTCCCCTTTTTTGTCTTTCAGTGCGATCTGGGAATATCCGAACTCGAGAAGGGTCTCGGCAAAGTCGGCGGGATCGTTCGGGGCGCCCAGGATGCGGGCGGGAAGCCCGGAGGGGACATGGACCAGGATTCCCGGAGAGGCCGGCGCCACGAGCGGAGGCGTCCCTCCCGTCATGAGCGGCTCGACCACATATCCGCGGTCGGTAAGATTGGCCGCCAGGATGTTGAGGACCAGGAGGAGACGGCCGGGATCGAACCCGGTGGCCTCCACGAAGAGGCTGTCATCCTCCCCGGTCACCTCTCCCGAGGAGCGGGCGTTGATGACCGGCGGGAAGGACAGGATCGTCCCCCGGCTATCGGACAGGACCGGCCAGGCGGCGTGGGAACTGACCAGAGATCCATAGGCCTGCCCCTTGGGATGGGACTCCACAATCTCCCGGAGGGTCATCTCCCGCTCTCCGCCCAGGGGGATGAAACGGGTCAGGGCCGGATCGGCCGTCCGGTAGGAGAGGGGAAAGACGATGCGCCCCAGAGGGTAAATCCCGATGGCCACATCGGCGCGTTTTCTGCCGAAGAGTTCGGAGAGGCGCTCCTGGGTTCCGATAAGCTGGGCGAGCCCCTCCTCCCCGAGACGCCCTCCCCGGGCCGTGAAGCCCCCCAGGAAGGGACGAACCAAAGCAGTCGAGGGATCGATCCGGATATCGGGATCCCCGTCCTTTTCTCTCCGGATTTCGGCCTTCTCGAGAAAGTCGTAGGGGCGCCCAGGCAGGGGTCTTCCCCCCCGGAGCTGGCGGGCGATTCCCTCCACGCTCCAGAGATCGGGCCGGTTGGTGTCGTTGAGCTCGATCTTGAACCGCCGGGTCGACGGATCAAACTGTTTCCACTCCCCCTTCACCGCATCGAGCGTCCGGCCCATCTCCTCCGGGAGAAGGGTCTTGCCCAAAAGTTCCTGAAGATCGTCAAAATGTCCTTCCAGTGTCGGCACATCAACCTCTTTTTTTAGGGTGCAGACCCGCCGGAAGCCTCAGGCCGGGTTCCATGCGCGTGAATGTTCCTCAGAACGGATCATGGCTGAAAGCGTTGACAGGTCGCCGGTAAACAAGTCCCGGATATCGGAAAGTCCCAGGCGGAACATGGCCATCCGGTCGATCCCCATCCCCCAGGCAATCACCGGGACCTCGACACCCAGAGGACGGGTCACCTCGGGACGGAAGAGTCCGGCTCCTCCAAGCTCCATCCATCCCAGGACCGGATGGTGGGCATGCAGCTCGACGGAGGGTTCGGTGAAGGGAAAATAGGCCGGCTTGTAGTGGACACTGTCCACACCCGCGATTTCCCGTGCCAGAAGGGCCAGGAGCCCCAGGAGCATCCGGAAACTTGCCCCTTCCTCAAGCACGATCCCCTCCGCCTGGAAAAAATCGACGGCATGGGTGGCATCGACCTGGTCGTGGCGGAAGCATCGGGCGATGGCGAAATACTTGCCGGGGACTTCGGGGCGCCCGGCCAGTGTCCGGGCGGAAAGGGCCGTCCCCTGGCTCCTCATGAGAAGCCGCCTGGACTGCTCAAAATCGAAGCTCTGTCTCCATCCGCGGGTCGGAGCGGGCGAATCGCGCCCCTCGTGGGTCCGGGCCACGGCCTCAAGGGGCCATCCGTCGATATCGGTGGCGGTCCTGGGCTCGGTGAGAAGATAGATGTCGTGGATGTTCCGGGCGGGATGGGTCTGGGGAATGAAGAGGGCGTCCATGTTCCAGAACTCAGGTTCCACAAGGCTTCCGGTCATCTCGGCAAAGCCAAGCCGGACAAGATGGGTCCGCACCTCCTCCAGAAACTCCCGGTAGGGATGGAGCCGGCCCGTGGCAGGACGCGGGGGGGGCGTGTCGAGAGAGTAGGGCCTGAAGGATTTTCCCTCCCAGCTCCGGTTCATGAGCATCTCGGGTGTCACCGCTCCCAGGAGCGACTCCTGGGATTCGATCTCCGAAGCCGTGATGGGACAGTCCGGGGAGAGGCGGCATGACTTCGAGGCCCGTTCGTCAAGGCGGAGGAGCCCTTTGCCCTTGCCTCTCCGGCGCTGGTATTGCTCGAGAAGGTCCCTGTCCTCCACCGGAAGCTCTTCCAGGACGACCGGGGCCTCGGCCCCGCCGATCTCCTCAAGAAGTCTCCTGAGCCGCCGGATCCCGTCGGGAAGATCCCCCGACCGGTAAACCAGCCCCCCCTCCCCGATCCGGATCGCCCCGCTCTCCTTGAGGGCGCCGACCGCCTTCGAGGCGACCGACGGATCGGGAAAGAGCTCCCGGAGATCCTTCATCTCCCGGGGGCCATCGGCAATGGCGCCCAGGATGATCTCTTCGGGAAAGCCCCGGGAGAGGGCCTCCTCTCCCCCGTCCGTCAGGGTCACTAGCGTCTCCAGACGGTCGACCCTTTCCTGGAGGACGGATTTGGCCTTGAGCCATTCGACCCCCATCTGGACCTGGGCCGCCTCGAGCCCGGAGAGGCGGGCGATTTCCGGGAGGGACAGATAGGTCTCTCGGTTTGGGGGAGAAAGGAAGGGACGGAGGATGGCCCGCTCGAGCGGATGAAGGGACGAAGATGACATGTCAGGGGGATCCTTGGCTTGAGGATGGAGAGGCAGAGGATTTCCAGGGACTATGACCCGCGACCAGGTGGCAGAGGACCTGGCGGCCGCATTCGGAATTTTCGAGGCTAGGGGGCATGCTCTCACGGCAGACGGGAAGTGCCTCCGGGCACCGGGTCAGGAAGGGACAGAGGGAGCCGGAGGGCTCATCCCCCCCGTTTTGGGTCTCGGAGGGAGTCCCGGAGGAGGTCCCCGCCAGGAGCCGGGTGTAGGGGTGAACCGGCGTGTCCAGAACGGTCCGGGTGGGTCCGGATTCAACCATCCGTCCCCGGTAAAGGACGACCACGCGGTCCGAGAGGTACCGGACAACGGAGAGATCGTGGGAGATGAAGAGAAGGCTCATCCTCTCCGTCTTGTTCAGCGAGGAGAAGAGGTTGATGATCTGGGCCCCGATGGAGAGGTCGAGCGAGGCGATCGGTTCGTCGGCCACCAGAAGGTCAGGCTGGCAGGCGATCGCCCGGGCGATCCCGATGCGCTGCCGGCCGCCCCCGGAAAACTCCCGGGGGTAGCGTTCCAGATCATGGCTCGAAAGCCCCACCCTCTCCAAAAGGCGGGAGACCTTTTCCCGGAGCTCCCGGGCAGAGGGGGCCAGACCGTGGATCACCAGAGGTTCGCCCACGATCTCCCCGGCTCGCATTCGCGGATTGAGCGAGGCATAGGGATCCTGGAAAACCATCTGAAAGCGTCGCCGTTGCCTGCGAAGGCTCCTTCCCGAAAGACGTGTCAGGTCCAGTCCGTCGAAGATGACCTGTCCCCGCGTCGGATCCAGAAGACGCATGACCATGCGGCCGATGGTGGTCTTTCCGGATCCCGACTCCCCGACAAGCCCCAGAATCTCTCCCTTTCCGATGGCAAAGGAGACGTCGGAGACGGCGGTCAGGGTCTTGCGTCGTCCGAAGAGACCTCCGCCGGGAAGGTCGAATTCCCGGACAAGTCCTCGGGTTTCCAAAAGTGGAGAGGACTCAGGCGACATGTTGGGGGGCTCCCAGCGGAGAGTGATGCGGATAGAAACAGAGGGCTCCCGAGGCCCCTTCGGACTGCCAGGGAGGCTGATCGGTCCGGCACCGGTCATCGGCACGGGGGCACCGGGGGGCGAAGGCACATCCCGGGGGCAGGTTCCACAGGGGAGGAACCTGTCCTAAAATGGCCGGAAGCGGGGTCTCCCGGCCGGTTTCTCCCGTTCCGGAGGGACGGGATGAGAGAAGGGCCAGGCTATAGGGGTGGAGCGGGCCGTCCCCGAAGAAGCGGGAGGCCGGAGAGTCCTCGACGATCCGTCCGGCATACATCACCAGCACCCGGTCCGAAACCCTCCGCACATGGGCCAGGTCGTGGGAGATGAAGAGAAGCCCCTTTGTCCGGCTCTCCCGGATCGAGGAGAGGAGGGCCAGGATCTGAAGGGCGACGGTCGGGTCAAGGGCGGTGGTGGGTTCGTCCGCGATCACCAGATGCGGATCAAGGGCGATGGCCATGGCGATCATGACGCGTTGCCGCATCCCTCCCGAAAGCTGGTGAGGGTAGG
The DNA here is from genome assembly GCA_021827365.1 of Nitrospirota bacterium. Taxonomy (GTDB): domain Bacteria; phylum Nitrospirota; class Leptospirillia; order Leptospirillales; family Leptospirillaceae; genus UBA4572. The sequence continues at coordinate 28 of JAKAWK010000073.1, read as the reverse complement.
ATTTGAAGACCCGTTCCGGATCGGGAAG
>JAKAWK010000072.1 GCA_021827365.1 Nitrospirota bacterium | reverse complement strand
CCAGGTCCTGTTCGGAATGGAACCCGACCTCACCCTTCTAGGCAAGATCATCGGAGGGGGCATGCCGGTGGGGGCTTACGGAGGACGGGAGGATATTATGAAGATGGTCGCTCCCGAAGGCCCGGTTTACCAGGCGGGAACATTGTCCGGAAACCCTGTGGCCATGGCTGTGGGGCTGGCCACGCTCACCAAGCTCAGAACCCCCGCCCTTTACTCCCTTCTCGAGGAAAAAAGCCGAATTCTGGCGGACGGGATCCAGGCATTCGCGCGCGGCCTCGGCCTTCCTCTCGTGATAAACCGCATGGGGTCGATGATGACCCTCTTCTTCAGCTCCCATCCCGTGACAGATCTTGAAAGTGCGGAACGTTCGGACGTCCGCCTGTTTTCAATCTTTCACCAGGAAGCCCGGAACGAGGGGCTCCTTCTGCCTCCCTCCCAGTTTGAAGCCCTCTTCCTTTCAATCTGTCACGACGACAAAATCGTCAATATGGCCCTTGAACGCTTCAAGAGGGCCCTGGAAAAAACCCGGGCCCAGACCTGAGCCCCTAACACCGGAGTCCCGCCCATGGACAACGCGGTTCTTTCTTCCCGGATCGAGTCGATCTTCCGGAACAGCATCCGCACAAAGGAGGAGTTCCTCAAAACCTCCCTCCCCCAGATCGAAACGGCGACTCACTGGATGGTAGACACCTTCAAGAACGGAGGGAAACTTCTGATCTTCGGAAACGGTGGCTCCTCCACTGACGCTTCGCACATAGCCGGCGAGCTGGTCAGCCGCTTCTATATCAACAGGAAGGGCCTTCCCGCCATCGCCCTGGGAACGGGACTGGCCACCCTGACCAGCATTGGCAATGATTATGGATACGAACATGTATTTGCACGGGAGGTCGAAGCCTATGGGCGCCAGGGAGACCTGGCCATCGGCATCAGCACGAGCGGAAATTCAAAAAATGTCCTGCTTGCCCTGGAAAAGGCCCGGGAGACCGGCATGCGGACCATCGGCTTCGGCGGTGGGACGGGAGGCCGCATGAAGGATCTGGTCGACCTGGCCTTCATCGTTCCCTCTCCTCTGACTCCGCGAATCCAGGAGACCCACATCACCCTGGGCCACGTCCTTTGCGAGATGGTCGAGGAAATCCTTTTTCCCCCAAACCATTAAGACCCATTCCGGAAGGCCGATGGACACCCGTTCCTCCTTTTGTTCCTCCTCCTCGAAAATTCTCGATCCGGGATCCCTCCTTCCTGTCCTGAACCGCCACAGGGCCCTCGGAGAAAGGATCGTCTTTACCAATGGATGCTTCGATCTTCTTCATGCCGGCCATGTGGAGGTTCTCGAAAAGGCACGGAATCTTGGGGACATCCTCGTCGTCGCCCTCAACACCGACCGGTCGGTGGCAGAGCTCAAGGGACCCCTCCGACCCATCGTTCCCCAGACCAATCGAGCCCGGGTCATGGCCTCCCTCGCCTGCGTCTCCTATGTCACTTTTTTTGATTCTGACACGCCGGAGGATCTGATCCGACAGATCCTCCCGGATGTTCTTGTCAAAGGCGGAGACTGGAGCATTGACAGGATCGTGGGAAGCACGATTGTTTTGGAGCGGGGGGGAGAAGTCCGCTCCATCCCCCTTGTCCCCGATTCCTCGACGACAGGACTCATCGAGCGGATCCTAGATCGGTATTCGCGAGACCGTGGCTGACAGTCACTCCGGACACTCACTCCGCCAGACACTCGATGCACTCCGGACCCAGCTTCCTTCTCCCGACTCTCCCCTGCTCTCCGGAAAGCTCCGGGGAGTCGACAGGGAGGCATTTCCCCTTCTTCCGGCCCTCCTACGGGAGGCCGGGCGCAGGGAGATCTTCTGGATCCTGACCGCCACCCCCGATCGGGCCCTGCGCCTTTTCGAGGAGATCCAGACCACCGCTACCCTTCTCGACCGTCCCTTTGAAGGGCTGCTTTTCCCGGAAGAGGAGACCCTGCCCTATGAACGGGAGAGCCCTGCCGACTTCATCCGGGCGGAGAGGATTCATGCCCTGGACCGGATCGCAGGACCTTCCCGCCCCGACTTTGTCGTTTCCCCTGTCGCGGCCATCCTTCGAAAAACTTTATCCCCAAGGTTGCTTCACGATAAAAAACGTGCCCTATCAACAGGACAGGAGGTTGACCCGCAATCGGTCATCGACACCCTCCTCTCCTATGGATATCTGCGCGTCCCTCAGGTCACTGCTCCCGGAGAGTTCTCGGTCCGGGGCGCCCTGATCGATCTCTATTCGACCGATCGCCGAAAACCGGTCCGGATCGAATGGGACGACCTCGAAATCCGCTCCATCCGCCTCTTCGATCCCGGGAGTCAGAGATCCGTGGGTCCTGTTTCTTCAGTGGACCTTCTCCCAAGCCATGAATGGCTCCAGCCTGAATCTGACAGGAGCCTTCCTCCGGAGGCCAAAGACTGGATCCTCCAGAATGCCCTCCCTCCATTTTCCCCCGGTATAGAACGCCATTTTCCAGTTTTTTTTCCCGAAGCCTGTTCGCCGGTTTTTTCACGGGAGGACATTCTTGTCCTGGTCGACGACTGGACGCCCCTTCTGGCAAGAGTCCAGGACTGGTCCTCCAGAATTGCCGAGGGATGGGAGTCTTTGCATGAAGAGGAAAGGAGATGGTTGCCCCCCCCCGACAAGGCCTTTCTCTCCCTTCCGAAACGGGAGGACTGGGAACGGGTCCGGCCCTGTCTCTCAATTGCCGCGCTCCAGGAAGAGACAGGGACACGCCTTCTGGCCCCCGCCGGATCCCGCATCGACCGGAGCCGGTCCTGGCTCGCCGCCCTCGAAGAAATGTCCGACTCCATGAAGATAGTCGTCTTCTGCCGGACCCGGGGCCAGCGGGACAGGATGAAGGATGTTCTTGAGGCAGGCGGCCTTTCCTATCTGACCACCCTTGGCGAAGGCCATGGAGTAGGGGGTCGTCACCCGATTTCCCTCCTTCTCGGAGATCTCGAAGAAGGCTTCGAGGCTGTCAATGACCGCCTTCTGGTCCTCTCCGACACCTGGCTGTTTCGGAAAACGGTCTCGAGACCCCCATTCCGCTCCTTCTCCACACGAACCCAGGCCTATCGCCGGGATCATCCCGTTTTCACTGAAGGGGATTTCGTCGTCCATCTCCATCAGGGGATAGGCCGCTACAGGGGACTGCAGGAGGTGACCGTAGGGAGCGTTTCCGGAGAATTTTGCGTGATCGAATACCAGGGGGGCAACCGCTTCTACGTCGCGGTGGACCAGATGGACCAGGTCCTCCCCTATCAGGGTCCCGAAGGGGTCGAACCCCGTCTCGACCGTCTTGGCGGAAAATCATGGACACAAACACGGACACGGGTCCGGAAACAGATCGAAAGGGTCTCGGCCGAACTCGTCGAACTCTATGCCCGACGCAAAACGGCGAAGGGATTTTCTTTTTCGGGAGAGTCCCTCATGACACGGGAGTTCGATCAGGCCTTCCCCTACGACCTGACACCCGACCAGGAAGAGGCTGTCCGAGCCGTGTCCCAGGATATGGAATCGGAAACCCCCATGGATCGCCTGATTCTGGGAGATGTGGGATTCGGAAAAACAGAGGTGGCCATGCGGGCGGCTTTTCGTGCCGTCGCCGACGGGAAGCAGGTCGCCGTCCTCGTCCCCACCACCCTTCTCGCACTCCAGCACCACGAAACATTCCGTAACCGCTTTGCGGGATTTCCTGTCCGCATCGAAAGCCTCTCCCGGATGCAGTCGGCTTCGGATCAAAGGGGAATCCGCGAAGGTCTTTCCAAGGGTGAGACGGACATCGTTGTGGGGACGACGTCCCTGCTTTCCTCTTCAGTCTCCTTCCGGGACCTGGGCCTTCTTATCATCGACGAAGAGCAGCGGTTCGGCGTCCGCCAGAAGGAAAAGCTGACCGAGCGCTTTCCTCACGTCGACCGCCTCACCCTCTCGGCCACCCCCATTCCCCGGACGCTCCAGATGGCGATGTCCGGCCTCAAGGGAATAAGCTTCATCATGACCCCTCCCCCTGGCCGGAAGTCCATCCGGACCTCGATCATCCGTTTCGACAGGGAACGCATCCGCGAGGCAATCGACCGGGAGCTTGCCCGGGAAGGACAGGTATTTTTCATTCATAACCGGGTCGCCTCCATCGGACGCTGGGCACGCTACCTGGGAACTCTCTTTCCCGAAGCCGGTGTCTCCTATGCCCATGGCCAGATGGAAGAGAGGGAGATCGAGGAGGTCATGGCCCGTTTCATCCGGCGGGATAGCCGCATCCTCGTCTCGACGACCATTGTCGAGGCCGGCCTCGACATCCCGTGGGCCAATACCATTCTTGTCAACCGGGCCGACCTCTTCGGAATCGCCGAACTCTACCAGTTGAGGGGCCGGGTCGGACGGAGCGGACAGCAGGCCTATGCCTACTTCATCACCGGGGCCGAAGACAGCCTGAACGACCTTGCGAAAAAACGCCTCCACACCCTCCAGGAGCACTCCGGGTTGGGGTCGGGATACCAGATCGCCATGAGGGACCTTGAGATTCGTGGAGCCGGAAGTCTTCTTGGCCACCAGCAGACTGGCCAGGTGGCCATGGTGGGACTCGATCTCTACCTCGAAATGGTGGAAGAAGCGATCGGCCATTTATCGGAGCTTCCAGGCACTTCTCCCAAGACCGAGCCAGCCCGGGTTGAATGGAAAATCGAGGCCAGAATCCCGGAAGACTATATCGACCACCCTTCCGAAAGAATTGACTTTTACCGGCGCCTCGCTCATGCTGACAATCTTGAGGCCATCGAACGGCTCGAAGAAGAGCTGGCCGACAGGTTTGGCCCTCCCCCCAGAACGACGCGCAACCTGTTTGCCGGAGCCCGGATCCGGGTTCTCGCCACGACGTCCGGATTCTCGGAGGTCCTGCTTCGGGAGAGGGAGGTGGTCCTCAAGGAACGGGCAGGAACATTTTCCCAGGACCGTCTTTCCAAGGCCGTGGATCTCTTTGGAGACCGCGTCTCCTTTCAGGCGGACGGCTCGTGGAAAATTGTCCGGACCCTTCCAGGCCTCCTGATCGAGGACCTCATCCGATTTCTGGCCATGGCGGATCGCTTGACCCACCAATCATGACATGCCCCTGATCCACGGAGGATCCCTTGATCCTCCCCCAACGAAGGAGTTGTTTCTTGAAACAGACAGACCTTGGTCCTCCAACGTCCACCCCGGGACACCTGGCTTTGAAGTCTGCCATCCGGACTGGCATCGCCGGAGGCCTCACCATTGGACTCTTCCTTCTGGCCGCCTGCCACAAGACCTCGGGAACCGGCGTCATCGCCACCGTCGGAGACCAGAAAATCTCGCGGGAAGAGCTCGTCCGCACAATTGCTGAAATGAAACTGCCTGACAAGGTTCCCGCCTCCGTCCCAAGCGATGTTTTAAACCGCCTGATTGACCGGGCCCTGATCAACCAGGAGGCCGAAAGGGAAGGACTTGCCACGGAACCCGCCATCAGCCGGAAAATCAGGAACAGCCGGGAGAGGATTCTTCGGCAGGCCCTCATCCAGCAAAAGGTCGACGCTCAGGTTCATGTCACCGATGCCGATGTCAGGACCTATTTCGACCAGCACAAAAACGAAATCAAGCAACCTGGCTTCGTGGTCGTCCGCCAGCTGATTCTTCCGGACATGAAAACCGCCCAGGGCGTTGCAAGGAGCCTCAAGAAAACTCACGGGTTCGCCAGGGCGATCCAGCATTACAAGGGAGGTCCTGTGGGGAAGATCTTTGAGGGAACGGTCCCTCCCCAGTTTTCCAAATACTTCTTCAACGCCCCCAAAGGTCAGGTGACGGGCCCTCTGGCCCTCAAGGACGGGGTACACTATTTCAAAATCGACCGTGTGGAGCCGGGAAAGCTCCTTTCCTTTGACGAGGCCAAAAGCGGGATCTCTCAGTTCCTGACATCCCAGCAGAAACAGGAGCGTTACCAAGCCTTCCTGAACTCCCTCAGGGCCAAGACAAAGATATCGATCGACCAGAAGGGACTGGGCGAGGTGATGGGGGCTTCGACAACCGCATCTCCCGGAGAAACACTAGGAAACAAATGATCCCGAGGAATTTCCGGCCTCTCCTTTTTGCGGGACTGATCTTTCTGCTCCCTTCCTGCCACCGGGCGAGCCATTCCCCGGAAGGTGTGGTCGCCACCCTTTCGGGGAAACCCATTTCTTCGACGGATCTGCGTGAGACGGCCCGCTTCATCGGTCTCGATAACCTGGCCACCCGCCCTCTCGACACATGGTCGCCGGTCCTGGCTGGTCTTGTACTTCGGGAAACGGTCTATGACCTTCTCCTGGAAGAACGGGCTGAAAAAGTCGGTATTACGGTCACCCCCGAAGAGCTCGATGAAGAAAGGAACAGGCTGGCCCAGAGCAGCGCACCCTCCCGCTCCCGTTCCCCCTATATTCCTCCGGATTCCCTGGTGAGACGGAAGCTTCTGCTGGAAAAGGCCGCGAAGGAGGTGGCTCCGGCTCCCGAAGTGACCCTGAAGGAGCTCAAGGCGGTCTATAAACGGGACCTGGTCCACTTTACCGTTCCTGAGCGGGCGGTCGTAAAAGATATCGTTGTGCGCTCGGAGGAAGAGGGGAAGGCGATTCTTGCCGCCCTCGCCGCAGGAAATTCCTTTTCCGCCCTTGCAAAGGCCAAGTCGCTCTCACCCGAAGGAAAACAGGGAGGCCTTCTTCCCCCCTTCGCCATGGGAGAGATGCCGGCTCCCTTCAACAGGGTCTTTTCGATGAAGCCCGGGGAGATCAGCCCCCTGATTTCCTCTCCCTATGGATATCACATTCTGAAATTGGTCTCGCTCATTCCCTCCCATGTGCGCCCCTTCTCCCGGGTGAAGGAGTCCATCCGGAAAAATATGATCAGGAAGATCCGGAGAAAAGAGCTTGGAGACTGGTTCTCGAAGGAGCTTCGACAACATCCGCTGACCATTCTTCCGCGGTACCGGCCTCTTCTTTCCATGAACGGATCCTGATTCCCGTTGGCCCCCGTAGGCATGAGGGCGGCAATCATGTATAATCCGGGAAAGGTAACTTTCTGAGACCTTCTTTTTCGAGGCACCCATTGGACCAGTCCCGATCCGACCATGACAGTTTTTCCCCGGGAAGATTCCTGACCCTTGCGCTTTGCCCCCTCATCATAACGATCTCAGGAGTCATGGACGCCCACGCCGCCAAAGGTGTCCTGATCGACAGCGTCATGGCGGTCGTCAACCATCACTCCATCACGAAAAGCGAAATCGACCGGGAGCTCAAGCCAACCTTCGAAAAGCTTCACGCCGCCTACCAGGGACAGGCCTATCGCCAGTTGATCGCCTCCCTCGAATACAATGTCATGATGAAAAAGATCAATGAGCGGCTTGAGCTCGAAGAGGCGGACAGAATTGGCCTTTCCGTAACGGACGACGAGGTGGACCGGGCCATCAACGACATCATGCAGAAGAACAACATCACGGAAAAGTGGCAGCTTGAAAATGCCCTGGCGACCCAGGGGCTGACCTTCCAGCAGTACCGGCACAAGCTCAAGAAACAGCTGACAGTCATGAAGCTTGTCAACCAGGAGGTCCGCTCGACGGTCGTCATCAGTCCGGAAGAGGTGCGGGACTACTTTCTCAAACACAGGGACAGCTACCGGCTTCCCGGCCACGTCACTCTGGCCGACATCTTTCTCTCCATTCCGGAAGGCGCGACGCCCTCCCAGGTGGCCGAGATCGAGAAAAGAGGCCAGCATGTCCTTCACCAGATCGGGCGTGGTGATGACTTTGAAATGCTGGCAGGATCGGAATCCCAAGGACCGAACGCCGAATCGGGAGGGCTCCTGGGAGACCTTACCAAGGACCAGCTTCTCCCCGAGCTCATCGGACCGGCCTTTTCCCTTCCTGTGGGCCACACCAGCGGCCTGATCCGCACCTCCCGGGGCTATTACATCATCAAGATCCTGAAAAGGGAGGATCAGCCTTACCAGAAGTTCGACGACATCAAGCAGTCCATCCTGAACAAACTGACAAAGAAGACGACGGAAAAACGGATCCGCCTCTGGCTCGAAAAACTTCGGGCCCATTCATACGTCGCCATCTATGCAAAGCGGGATAACGGGACAGGAACTACCGGTGTCACTACGGGAGATGTTCTTCCCCGGTAGCCTCCCCCTCTGGCCCCGGAAACCCGGCAAGGATCCTTCCGACAAGGGCAGCGACTTCCGGAATTCCCTCCCCACTCCGGGCACTGACGGGATAAAGCCCCAGAATTCCTTCGTCGTTCTCCTCTTCGATCCACCGTTTCCAGTTTCGGATCTGGGCCGTGCGTCCGTTTCCCGAAAGAGTGTCAAGCTTCGTCAGGACCAGTGCCACAGGAAGGCCACGGGAGAGAAACCATCGGGCGGCCTCCTGGTCTGCGGGAAGAACCTCCCGGCGGATGTCGACGCAAAGAAGGATTGCCGAGATGTCCTGGCGGGCCTCCACCAGGATTGTCGAAATGTCCTGTGAGGTCTTCTTCGTTCCCTGGCTGCGGTTCATGTACCCGTATCCGGGAAAATCCAGAAAGTATCCTCCCGTCAAGATCCTGTAGAGATTGGGAAGGGTGGTGGCCCCGGGGCGCTTACCCGTCCTGGCGAGACGATGAGCTCCGGCCAGGCGGTTGATGAGGGAAGACTTTCCGACATTGGAACGGCCGGCAAGACCGATGATCCCCCATCCCCCGGGGGCCGGCATCTGGGACGGACTGGCAACGGAAAGGAGAAAGGTGGACGAAAAATCCGGAAGTCTACCCCTTCTGTCACTGGGCTTCATGTGTGGAACCTCCCTCGATGGAATTGACGGGTCACTGATTGCTGTCGAAAATGGGACTGTCCGTCTCCTGGCCTTCGAAGAGTCTCCCTTCCCCCCCTCCTTCAGGCGGGACATGAAACGCTGGATCGCAGGACTGGATCCCCTGGCCGATCCCTCACGGTTCATGCCCGATCTGGCCAGCCTCCTCTCCAGAACGGAGATCCGGCTGGGAAAAAATCTCCTCGAAAGGGCCGGGATTTCACCCGGGGCCCTTTGCGCCATCGGAACACACGGGGTCACGATACGCCATCATCCGGTCACGCACTCTCTCGATTTTCTTTCCGGCTCCCCGGAGGTGGACGGGGTTTCCTACCAGTTTTCCGATCCATTTCCCCTGGCCCGGGCCTTCGACGTCCCGGTCATTACCCAGTTCCGCGGGGCGGATGTCGCCGCCGGTGGCTCCGGAGCCCCGCTTGCGCCCATCCTCCACCGGGCCGTTTTCAGCGCTTCGGAGGACCGGGCCTTCCTGAACATCGGGGGCATCGCCAATCTGACCTACCTTCCCGCTCCCGGGAGGGAGGAATCGGTCCTGGCCTTTGATACCGGTCCGGGGAACATGCTCATAGACCTCGCGATCCTTTCCCTGACCGGAGGCCAGGAACACGTCGATACTGAGGGAAGACGTGCCAGAAGGGGGACAGTGATCCGGCCCCTCTTAGAAGCCCTGACCGCCGACCCCTATTTTTCCCGGATCCCGCCCAAGTCCACCGGCCGGGAGGAATGGGGCGAAGGACGACTTGCGAAGATCATGGGAAGTCTCCGGTCGTTAGGAATCAACCCGTCCGACAGGACGAATGATATTCTGGCCACTCTGACCGAACTGACATCCGAGGGGATCCGGAGCTCTCTGGGATTCCTTCCCGGTCTCCCCCGGCTCATGATCGCAGGGGGAGGAGGGGTCCGGAACCGCTTCCTGATGGAGCGGATCGCCGCCTTGACGGAAATTCCGGTCCGGGAGTCGGGGGATTTCGGTCTCCCCTCCCAGTCCATCGAATCCGTCGCCTTTGCTTATCTTGCGCTTCTGACACTCTCCGGACGTCCCGGATCGATCAGGGCCGTGACGGGTGCACGGGAGGAGACCGTTCTCGGACAGATCACCCCCCCTCCCCGGGGACTTTCCCCGGAGGAGGTGCAAGATGTTCGAGTGCGCGCCGGAATCCATCTTCCGTTCCCAGATCGATCCAAAAAGCCCGGGTGAAGCTCCCCCGGATCCTGAGCCCCTCCGCCCGCATCTTGCGATAGAGGTCGATGATCGAGGGAGTTCCTTCCAGCGCGAATCTCTCGAAGACCCACGGCCGGACGAAATGGATTCCCAGAAAGATCCCTGACCGAATGCCCGGCTCCCTTTCTTCCCCCGCGAACCAGAGATCCCCGGAAGGGCGAAGACCGATACGTCCCCTTTCCGAATCTGGCCCCCGGGCCGAGAGAACCAGGTGAACATCGGCCCGTTCCTTCATCGCCCGGCGAAAATGGGAGGCGGGACGGAGTTCGGCCAATATATCCGCATTGACAACCACCAGCCAGTCGAATCCCCGGAAATGTTCCCTGGCGTTCAGGATGCCGCCTCCCGTTCCCAAAAGGGATTCCTCCTCCGAAAGGACAAGATCGACTCCCGGGTGAACGAGGCCCGGAAGAGCCTCTCGCATCCTCTCCCTCCGGTAGTGGGTATTGACGATTACACGCGAGGTGCCGCAGCTTTCCAGAAACGAAAGAGCCCATGAAATGGCGGGTCGGCCTCCCAGGGGGACGAGTGGCTTCGGCTGGTCGGGAAAAAGGGGGCGAAGCCTCGTCCCGAGTCCCGCCGCCAGGACAAATCCACAGATCCTCACACTCCCTGGCCTTCCTTAGCCCTTCGCAGGTGGGGACGGATGCGCTCATAGACTGTGGAAAGCTCGGGAAGGGCTTCCGCGAGCCTTTCGAGATTTCTGTGAGTCTGGGCAACGGAAGGAAGAAAGGAAGGATTTCCCTTGACATCAGCGATATAGAAAAAACGACCGCAGGCCTTGAGATTTCGCTGGAAGGCGTGTCGGAACAGGGAGGAGGCGGCCGCATCCGTGGAAAGGGCGGGGGAAAGGATCCCCCCCTCGATCGCCATGTCACGGTAGAGGGAGAGCCAGTGCCGGATCTTCTCCATCGGAAGGATCCGGTAGGCGTCGAAGAGAAAGGAGGCCAAATCATAAAAGGGAGATCCCAGCAGAAGATCCTGGAAATCGATCAGGCCCAGGTCTCCGTCGTCCCTTACCATGAGGTTGCGGGAGTGGTAGTCCCTGTGGACGGGGACCGGACGGGTGTCGGATGAAAGAAGGTCCGATTCCCGATCGAAGTCCTCCTGGATCCTGCCAAGGGTTTTTGCAGGTGTCCCGACAAGGCCGTACTCGATGAAATGTTCGAACTCCCACCGGATCAGTTCCCGGCTAAAGGTTCGCCCGGAGAGCCAAGGCAACCCTTCCTTCCAGGAGATCTTCTGGAGACTTACCAGAAGAGAGACGACCTTCCCGGTCAAGAGGTCCGTTTCTCCAGGCTCTCTGCCCAACCTCCCATGAAGGGTCTGGTCTCCGAGATCCTCCTGAAGGATAAGGGATCCATCCTGACGGTAATGATAGAGGGCCGGTGCGGGGATCCCCCGGTCCCGCAGAAAGCCGGCAATCAGGATAAAGGGATCCCCCGGAGGGCCCTCTCCCTCTCCCGAGACCGCTTCTTCCGATTTTTTGAATCCCTCCCCGGCATTTTTCTCCATCAGGATGGCGGTCGGAAGGAAGGTATCCGAAAAATTCACCCGAAAATACTGCCGATTGGAGGCATCGCCCGCCAGGGGAATCCGGTCGAACCCCCCTGTCAAACCCTGTCTTTCGAGCCACTCACGGACAAACTCCTTCCAGTCACCTTCCATTCGGATTCCTTTTCGGTTTTATTAGAAATGACAATGCGACACCCGGATCCAACCCTGTACAATAGGTATCCTACATGGCCATGCCCCGGGTTCCAACATCCATTTTCCGAAGGACCTCCCATGGAGACAAAATCGGCTCCCCGCCTCAGGCATCTTGTTCCGGGAATCCTTCTCTCCCTCCTCCTGGCGCTCCTTGCCTACGAAGGGAGTCTCCTGTCCCGGCATCTTACTGGAAGTGTTCTGGCCGGTCCGATTCTTCTGGCCATCCTGCTGGGGGTTTTCGTCCGAAACCTCCTTCCCGTCCATGGAGGTTTCGATCCGGGGATCAATTTTTCCTTCCGACGCCTTCTCCGTCTTGGCGTCATCGGGCTGGGGTTCGATTTTTCCGCCCGGGATATCCTCTCTGTCGGCCTCCGGGGGTTTCTGCTTGATTTATTGGTGATTGTCCTTGTCTACGGGGCTGCGGTATGGATCGGACGGCGAAAAGGCCTCCCGGACAGCCTCTCCCTGCTTCTCGGAACAGGAACCGCAATTTGCGGAGCCTCAGCGATCGTCGCCGCAAATTCTGTCATCCGGGCCCGGGATGAAGAGGTCGCCTTTTCGGTCGCTACTGTGACGATTTTCGGAACGCTCTCCATGTTCCTCTTCCCCCTGGCCAACCGTCTCATCCATTTGCCCGACGCCGTATATGGCGCCTGGGCGGGGTCCTCGATCCACGAAGTCGGCCAGGTGATCGGGGCCACGCTTCCCTATTCCCGGGAATCCCTCCAGATCGGGAC
>JAKAWK010000071.1 GCA_021827365.1 Nitrospirota bacterium | reverse complement strand
AAAAGAGTTCGAGGATGTCCTCTGGGCCTACCGGGACAGGATTCTCGATCTCAAGAAGGACGCCCGGTTCCGGTATATCATGATTTTCAAGAACTACGGGGAACCGGCCGGAGCCTCCCTCGAGCACAGCCACAGCCAGCTCATCGCCCTTCCCGTCATCCCGACAGTGGTGATCGAGGAGATGGTCGGAGCCAAGACCCATTTCGAGGAGAAGGAACGCTGCATTTTCTGCGACATCATCCGGCAGGAGGTCATGGACGGCTCACGGCTCGTCGCGGAGAACCAGGAGTTTGTGGCGATCACTCCCTTTGCCTCCCGCTTTCCCTTCGAGGTCTGGATCCTGCCCAAGCGTCATGCCGCTTCGTTCCAGGAAGGCCAGAAGTCCCAATACGAGGCGCTGGCCAAGATCTTTCTCGATGTCTTGAGGCGTCTCAACAAGGCCCTCATGAATCCGCCCTACAACTTCATCCTCCATACCGCCCCGCTCCAGGACAAGGGGTCCGAGGATTATTACCACTGGCATTTCGAGATCATGCCGACGCTCACACAGGTGGCCGGCTTCGAATGGGGAACCGGGTTCTACATCAACCCCACCCCTCCCGAAGAGGCGGCCCAGTTTCTTCGAGAGATTTCGCTTCCCTAGGCGACGCGAGAGAAGGTTTTGCAAAAACGGCCGGACTTTTTGACGCAAGACCAAGAGTGACCATTCTTAACCCAGGAGGACCAGGCATGACCCAGGAGATCGTGAACGACTGGCAGAAAAAATACCGGTATGTCGCCGAATTTTCCGGAGTGTGGCCCGAGGTGACCGACCTTCCCCGGCTCAAAAAGGACTATCTTGAGTCCCTGGTGGAGGATCTCGTCTTCCATCCGGATGCGGGAATCCGGGGACAGGCCTTCCGTCTCCTCCGGTCGGCCTTTCTGAAATCCGGGGCCACCCTGGCCTCCATCGAACCCCTCTACCGGGCCATCGGCCGCGGAGAGGCCGGGGGATTCACCGTCCCGGCCATCAATATCCGTGGACTCACCTACCTCACCGTGCGACGGGTTCTCCGGGCCATGCGATCCATCGATGGAGGGCCGGTCATCTTCGAGCTCGCCAAGAGCGAGATCGGGTATTCCTTCCAGCGTCCGATGGAATACGCGGGCCTCGTCATGGCCGGAGCCCTGGCAGAAAACCACACCGGTCCGATTTTCATTCAGGGAGACCATTACCAGTTCAACGCAAAGAACTACGCCCGGGATCCCGCCGGGGAAATCGAGAGCCTCAAGAAACTGATCCAGGAATCGATCGATGCCGGCTACCGGAACATCGACATCGACGCCTCGACCCTGGTGACCCTCGACCCCCCGGACCTTCACGACCAGCAGAGGGAGAACGGAAAGATGACGGCCCTTCTGACCCATTTCATCCGCCAGATCACCCCTGCCCAGGAGAAATCTCCGGTCTCGGTGGGGGGGGAGATCGGGGAGGTGGGCAAGGAGAACTCCTCTCCCGAGGAACTCGATGCCTTCATGGAGGTCTACGGTGAGGAACTCGCGCGTCTGGACGCAAGGGATGTGCCGATCAGCAAAATCAGCGTCCAGACCGGGACCTCCCATGGGGGAGTTCCGCTTCCCGACGGACGCATCGCCCCGGTGGATCTCGACTTTGCGACCCTGGAGGCCTTGGGAGAACGGGCCCGGAGCCGCTACCACATGGGTGGGGCGGTCCAGCACGGAGCTTCGACTCTTCCGGAGGATCTCTTCGACCACTTTCCCAGGGTGAAGACTCTGGAAATCCATCTCGCGACCGGCTTCCAGAACGCCGTCTTCGACCACCCGGCCTTTCCGGCGGGGCTCAAAAAGGAGATGGAAGCCTTCATGACGAAGGAGTTTGCCGGGGAGCGGAAGACAGGGGAGACGGAAGAGCAGTTCTTCTACAAGAACCGGAAGCGGACCTACGGTCCCTTCAAGAGGCAGCTCTCCTCCCTTCCGGAGAATGTCCTGGCTCCGATCATGGAGGATCTCGAGAAACGCTTCGTTTCGCTCTTTTCGAAACTCGGACTCTCCGGGACGTCGGGCCTTTTGGACCAATACTTCAAAGGACAGTGACAGGATCCCTGATCGGCCTCCGATCCCCCGGTGGTTCCTCTCGGAGGGCCTCTGAAACCGAATCTTCCTCTTTTTGGCCGAGTTTAGAGGCTGAAACGAAAAGCGGTCCCGCAGAAGGGGCCCCCCCGAAACCATGGCAAGAAGGGAGCCCCGGGGGCCGGGGCGGCCTTCTCATCCGGCGGCATCGTGTTCGGGGCAGGTTTCATTCTGGAGAAAGATTCCGGCGGGGCTTGGCCAGGAAGAGCAACGGGGACCGATCCTTCATCGGGAATTCACAGACCCCGCCGACTTATTTAAAGGAAAAACCGCCTGATCCGGATCCGTCGGGTGGATGACCAAGGGAGGCATGACATGGCCGAAAATCAGGGAAATCTCGTTTTTGTTCTTCACGCGCATCTCCCCTACGTCCGTCATCCGGAGCATGAGATCTTCCTTGAGGAGAACTGGTTTTTCGAGGGACTGATCGAAACCTACCTTCCCCTCCTGGCCATGTTCGACCGTCTGAACAGGGACGCTGTGAGATTCCGGATCACCATGACCCTCTCTCCCACCCTGGTCTCCATGATGGAGGATCCCCTCCTGATGAACAGGTTCGAGAAACGCCTCTCCCTGCTCCGGGAGCTGTCCGAGCGGGAGGTTGGGCGGACCCGGGGGACGGAGTTCGAGGGCGTGGCGCGCTTCTACCGGGACCATCTCGAATTCCTCGAACGGGTCTACCGGCAGGACCTGGGGCGAAATCTTCCCCTGGCCTTCCGTCGCCACATGGAATCGGGGTCCCTCGAGGGGATCACATGCGGGGCCACCCATGGATTCCTCCCCTTTCTCCAGGAAGTTCCGGGATCGGCCGAGGCCCAGGTCCGGGTCGGCGTCTCGACTTTCCGGCGCGTCTTCGGACGGGCGCCCCAGGGCATCTGGCTCCCGGAGTGCGCCTATTACGAGGGCCTCGACCGGATCCTCAAAAAGGAGGGTCTCCGCTTCTTTTTCATGGAGGCCCACGGCCTTCTCTATGCCGACCCAAGGCCTCCCGCCGGGGTCTACGCCCCCCTTGTCACTCCGGCCGGGGTCTGGGCCTTCGCGCGGGATCCCGAATCCTCCCGGCAGGTCTGGAGCGCCAAGGAGGGCTATCCGGGGGACTTCGACTACCGGGATTTCTACCGCGACATCGGCTACGACCTCGACTACGACTATGTCCGTCCCTATCTCCATACCGATGGCCCCCGGGGCATGACCGGTCTCAAATACCACCGGATCACCGGCCCCACGGACCAGAAGGAGGTCTACAATCCGGCCTGGGCCCAGAACCGCGTCCGGGAACATGCCCGGGATTTCGTGGAACGGAGGACCGCCCAGATCCGGGGTCTTTCAGAAACCCTGGGGATTTCTCCGACGGTGGTCTGTCCTTACGATGCCGAGCTTTTCGGCCACTGGTGGTTCGAGGGGGTGAACTTCCTCGAGGAGGTTTTCCGGGAGGTGGCCCGTCAGAAAACAGCCGAGGTCCACACGCCGGTCGAGCTTGTGCGGGCGGGAATTCCGGCCTCCTCGGGGGAGCCCGAGCCGTCGAGTTGGGGAGAGAACGGGTATTATGAGTTCTGGATGAACGGGACCAACGACTGGATCTATCCGCCCCTGTTCGAGGCGGCCCGGGAGATGGTCCGTCTGTCGAAGCACTCCGCGGGATTTCGGGGGCGCGAGCGCGAGATCGCAAACCAGATGGGCCGGGAACTCCTTCTGGCCCAGAGTTCGGACTGGCCCTTCATCATGACCACCAAGACCATGGTGGAGTATGCGGTCGACCGTCTGAAGGGCCACCTCTACCAGTTCTGGGCCCTCAGGGAGATGCTGGTCTCAGGCCGGTTCCGGGAGGATGTCTTCCAGGAGGTCCGGGGCCGGGATGCTCTGTTTCCGGACTTGGACATTTCCGTCTTTCTGCCCCTCAACTGACGGGAAGAGCAGAGAGGGCCCGGTGATGGCGGGCTTGGACTCACGAGACACCCGGTCAGACCTGGCCTATCGTTTTTCCGCCATGAAGGCCTTGAAGCGTCCGAGCTCTTCCAGGGCTCCCTGGAACTCTTCGAGATCGCTCATGAAGGGCCGGATTTTTTCCATCTCCTCCATAAAGGACCGGAACCGTTCCATTTCGGCCATGAGGCTCTTCATGCGGTCCTGCTCGGAGGCGAACACGGCCCGGAAGCGGTCCATCTCCGCCAGGAGAAGCTTGAACTTTTCCACTTCCGCCATGAAGGAGCGGAACCGTTCCATTTCGACCGTCAGGGCCTTGAATCGGTCGAGGTCTGACATGGAGGGGCGGACGTAGGTCAGTTCGGTCATGAAGGAGCGGAACTTTTCCAGGGTCGAGGTGGTCTTTCCGGGTTCCATCGATCTCTCCATTTCTTTTTTTATTCAATAAATTTTAACAATCTTTAAGGAAAAATATTAAATTACGAACAATAAGGCATGGCCAGGAAATTTATTTTTGTATTACTATTTTTTTCCACCATGCCTCTTTCAATGGAAAGGATACACCAATATTTTTAAATGTCCAACAGACAGGAAATTCCGGACCGGCCCCGGCTATGGCGCACGGGATTCAGAATCTCCCCGGGCGCACGGGAGGAACCAGGCTTCGGAGGGCTTAAGGAGGCGCAAGCCGTGAGAGGAGGTCTGACCGGACTCTCCGTTCTTCTGCCCCTTCTCCTCCTTGTTCCGGGATGCGCAACCCATGGCGGACCCGGCCAAAAGGTCCCGGGGGAGACGCTTAATCCTCCTTCCGGGACCCTCGCGGCCCCGGGAAAAAAACCGGTGGGGCCTCCCAGGAGTCAGGCGTCCCCGATGGTTTCTTCTGCCCCCCCCATGCTTCCCCCCTGCGGGTCGCTCTCTATCTCTTCATCCAAAAGAGAGGTGGAATTTCTTATGGCCGGAGAGGGGGTCATGGGAAAGACCGCATCCGACCGGACCATCCTGGACCTTGCAGAGCGAGAGGCCATCTCCCGCCTCGACCGGTGCACCGGGATCGCAAGGATGCTCTCGGGATTCTACGACAAAACCCATGTCCCGGATCCCGGCGACAGACAAAAAATCTTCCGGAAAATCAAGAGGGCTCTGGATCTTGATCCCCGCTTCAGGGTTGTTCGGGAATCCTGCCGGGAGGAAGGGGAGAGGCGATCCTGTCAGGTCGTGATCGAGGGAACGGTGCGGCGACTGCGCCGGGACCCCGCATTTTCGATCCGCTCCATGGGAATCGGGAAGTCAGGAGTGCTTCAGGAGGGAGAGACGATGCATATCCGTTTTTCCCTGACCCGTCCGGCTACTGTCTATCTCTTTAACGTGGACGAGCGGGGGAGGGCAACCCTTTTGTTTCCGGGTCATCTGGGAGAAGAGGGCGGGATCCCGGCGGGAACCCCGGTCGTCATTCCGCCCGAAAACCAGAAGGCGGTGACGCTGGTGGCCACCCTTTCCTCCGGAATGAAAAACCATGTGGGCCACATCTGGATTCTGGCCCTGGAAGGCCGAAAGATTCCCAAGGCGGAGGATCTTTGGAAAAAATCCGCACCCGACGGGACTCTTCCCGTTGTGGGGAATTTTTTCGGAGGTCTTCTGCCAAAGGTATCTCCTCCGGGCAAGGGCGGCGGGTGGAGCCTTAGGGTGATCCCCTACCAGATCGTCGGAAAGGGAAATGCCTCTTCGGGAAAGGGTCCCGGGGAGAAACTCTAGGATCTTGTGGCCTGAATCCGCAATCCCAATCCCAGGCCAGGACAGAGGAGCCTGTTTTTCAAAAGGCCGGATCTCTGGAAAATCCGGCCTGGTCTGGACATGAAAAAGGGCTTGTGCTATAGTCCGACAAGTTTGTCCCCGGGAATTTATGACCGCGATAAGAAAAACTTGAGCCTTTTGTGCCGGAGAGTCTGGTAGGATTCTTGTTGATCCTGTTAGTGGACGGCACCAGACGACGGAGCAGGAACAGACCCAGGAATTTCAGGGAAGCCGGCCAATCCGGTTTCATGACAGATTAATATTTTCATAGATTATGAAAGCTTTCATGGTGCATGAAATGTTTCATAGGCTATGAAAGCGACTGAAAGTTGGCAGTGAGACTGAAACTTTCCAGAAAAAACGCCTTTTTAGCCCTGGCCGCCAGTCTTCTGATCCTGGGGTCCGTCCTGTTTCTGTTTTATCGGAACTCCGGGAAGCCCGCTTCCCCGGTCAGCGTCGAAAAAGCCTCCCTTCCCTACGATCCCTCCCGCTTCCGTATCGGCCACGTCAAATACCGCTACTTTGAGCTCTGGACCCAGATTCCCGGGGTCATTCACGGCTTCCGCAAGACGGTCGTCTACGGCCATGTCCCCGGGTACCTCAAATTCCTGAACGTCGACAAGGGAGACTGGGTCATCCGGGGGCAGGTCCTGGGATACATCTACGATCCGGAGCTCTACCAGAGCTTTCAGCGGGCCCTGGCCGAAGCGGCGATCGCCAAGATCACGTTTCTCCGGAAATACCGGGTCTGGAAGGGAGACCCCCGGGTGATCTCACTCCAGCGGGTCCAGATGGCCGAGGCCCTCTGGAAGGAGCGGGAGGCCCAGGCCCGGTACTTCCGCTCTCTCGTCCGCTACAAGACGATCGTGGCGCCCTTCTCCGGCATCGTCACCCACCGCTATGTGGACCCCTGGAACCTCGTCTCCCGGGGAACGGGGGGGACGACTCCGGCCCTTCCCATCATCAAGATCGAAGATGTCGACGAAATGCGCCTCTATGTCGGGGTTCCCGAACATTTCGTCCGGTTCGTCAAGCGGGGACTCAAGGCTGAGCTTAGGCCCCAGGGACTTCCGGGGAAGGTCTTCCGGGCCCGGGTCACGCGATTTGCCTTCCGGCTCAATCCCGAAACCCGCACGATGCGGACCGAGGTCGATGTCGACAACCACGACCACCTGCTTCAGCCAGGCATGTTTGTCGATGCCCGCATCCGTCTCCATGTCTATCCCCATGTTCTCTCCGTCCACCATATGGCGGTCATCGAGGAACGCCACGGAAATTTCGTCTATGTTATCCGGGGGGGAAAGCGCCTCAAGCTTCCCGTGGTGGTCGGATACCGGAACGGGGACTACACGGAGATCCTTCAGGGGCTTGATGGCTCGGAGACGGTTCTCGTGAAGCTTCACAAGACAATTTTCTGAATCGGAAGATCAAGATCCTCCCGTTTGGGCGGAAAAAGGGAGAGGCTTCATGTTTCTAGTCAAGATGTCGCTCAAGAGCCCCTATTCGATTGTCGCGATGGCCCTGGCCATCATCCTTCTGGGTGCCCAGAGCCTCTCCTCCATGAACGTCTCCATCCTTCCCCGGATCCCGCTTCCGGTGGTCGAGGTCCTGACCGTCTTTCCCGGGATGAATGTCTACAACACCGAGATGGACATCACCGAGCAGATGGAGCGCATCATCCTCCAGGCTCCCTACATCCGGTCGGTCAAGTCGGAGAGTATGGTCGGAATCAGCATGATCCAGATCCGGTTCCGGTCGACCTATTCGCTCTCGGCCGGGGTCTCGATGGTGACCTCGCTCGTTTACTCCTCTCTGAAATACCTTCCTCCGGGGATCTTTCCCCCGATCATCATCCCCTTCGGCATCTCGGCCATTCCCATCGCCGACCTGGTCCTCTCCTCGAAAGAGCTCACCCAGATGCAGATGTTCGACCTGGGATACTACAATGTCCGCTCCCAGATGGGAACAGTCCCCGGCGTGGCGGCGCCTCCCGTCTTCGGAGGACTCTCCCGCCAGATTCAGGTCTATACCAACAATACGGCCCTTCTGGCCCGGGGGCTCACAATCTGGGACGTGGTCAACGCCTTAAACCGCCAGAACATCGTCTGGCCGGCAGGATTTGCCAAGATCGGGGACATGAGCTACAACGTCTTCGTGAACGCGCTTCTGGGGCCGGTCAAGACGATCAACGACGTTCCGATCAAGGTCGAACACGGACAACCCGTCTACATCAAGGATGTCGGCATCGCGAAGGACTCCTACCGCATCCAGACCAATCCGGTGCGGGTCGACGGGAGAAAATCCGTCTACATCCCGGTCCTCAAGCAGGAGGGGGCCAACACCGTCAAGGTGATCGACGCCACGCGCAATGCGATCAAGACCTTCTACGGGCTTCCCAAAAGCCTCGACATCTCCCTGGTCTTCGACCAGTCGGTCTATATCCGGGACTCGGTCGCCTCCCTCGAACGGGAGGGAATCGTCGGAATTCTCCTGACGGCGGCCATGATCCTCATCTTTCTCGGAAATGTCCGCTCCACGCTGATCATCACCACCTCCATCCCGCTCTCGCTTCTGGTGGGCTTCGTGATGCTGAACGCCACCGGCCAGACGATCAACATCATGACCCTTGGGGGGCTGGCGCTGGCCATCGGGCGTCTGGTCGACGACGCCATCGTCGTTCTCGAGAACACCAATCGCCACCTGGAAATGGGGAAGGCCCCCGCCCAGGCGGCACTCGACGGAGCCGGAGAGGTCGCGATGCCGGTGCTGGCCTCGACGATCGCCACCATGATCGTCTTCTCTCCTGTCCTCTTTCTCCTGGGAAAGGGGAAGTATCTCTTTACCCCCCTGGCCGCAGCCGTCGCCTATTCCATGCTGGCCTCCTACTTCGTCTCGATGACCCTGGTTCCGGTCCTTTCGTCGTGGTTCTTGAAACCCGAATCCGCCTACAAGAACAGCCGGTCGCTCTTCCGTCGCGGGGTCACACGGTTCAACGACTATTTCGACCGGTTCAGGAATACCTATCGAAATACCCTGAAGATCGCCCTCCGCCACAGAGCCCCGGTTTCGATCCTCATCTTCCTGGCCTTTGTCGGCTCCTTCTTCCTGTTTGCGCATATCGGGTCGGAATATTTTCCGCCCGACGACACCGGCGCCTTCATCATCCAGATGCGTCTTCCCGACGGAAGCCGGATCGAGAAGACCGACGCGGTCAGCGCCCGGGTGGATGCCGCCATCCGCCGGATCATCCCGGCCAAGGATATCGTCCACGTCGTGATCAACGAAGGGGTCCGGCCCGGCTGGGATGCCATGTACACGACCAATCTCTGGAGCCACATGGCCTTTGTCCTGGTCCAGCTCAATGCCTCGAACGAGCGCAAGCGCTCGATGTGGGACTTCGAGCACGAGCTCAGGCCCTACCTGGTCTCCCATTTTCCCAATGTGGAGTTCTACTTCGAGTCCTCCTCGATCATCACCCAGATCCTGGCAGGCTCCGGCGAGGCCCCCATCGACATCCAGATTCTGGGTCCCTCCTACCGCAAGATGGGGGAGATCGCCCACAAGATCGTGGACCACATCCGCACGATCCCCGGGACCACCGATGTGCGGCTCAAGCAGAACATCCACTATCCGTCGATGTTCATCGACGTCGACCGGAGCAAGGCCCAATTCCTGGGGGTAACGGAGCTTGATGTCGAGCGGAACGTCATCACGAGCCTGGTGACCGACGTGGCCATCGGAGAGAATTTCTGGGTCGACCAGAACACGGGGAACCCCTACTTTCTGACCGCCCAGTATCCCGAGGATAAAATCAACTCCATGGATGCCCTCTCGAACATCCTGGTCCGCCAGCTCAGGGGGTCGGACTACACGGAGTCGGGGGCGGAGAATCCGCCGATCTATCTACGGGACATCGCCGAGATCCGCCGCATCACCATTCCGCCGGCCATCTTCCATTACAATGTCCAGCGCGTGGTCGACATCCTGGTCAATGTCACCCATGATCCGGGGGTCTCCCTGGGAGGGGTCGGGGGCAAGATCGACGACTATCTCGCCAAGATGAAATTTCCGGAGGGATATTCCTGGCGCGAATCCGGGATGCTGGCCTCGATGCACCGCTCCTTTGGTTCGATGGGTCTCGCGGTCCTTCTGGCCATGGCCCTGGTCTATCTGGCATTGGTGGCCCAGTTCCAGTCCTTTCTCGACCCCTTCATCATCATGATGTCGGTTCCCTTTGGTCTCATCGGGGTCTTCGCCATGCTCTACGCCACGGGAACCGGGATCAACGTGGAGTCCCTGATCGGGGTCATCATGGATATCGGAATCGGAGTCTCGAACTCGGTGCTGCTAGTCGAGTTCGCGATCCGCCTCCGGGAGCAGGGGGCGCCCCTTTACCGGGCGGTGGTCGAGGCGGGAGCCACCCGTCTTCGTCCGATCCTCATGACGGCGATCGGGACGATTCTTGCCATGATTCCGACGGCGATCGGGATGGGGGTCGGCTCCGGCGCCGAGGAACCCCTGGCCCGGGCCGTGATCGGAGGCCTCATGGTGATGACGGTCCTGACGCTCGTCCAGGTTCCCATTTTCTATGTGATTCTTCACACCTGGGAGGCGAAATGGAAGGCCCGGAGGCAAGCCCGGTAGGGAGCCGGTCGGGCCTTTGGTCAAGACTCGGATCTTTGGGAGCGATCAAAATGGCCCGGTCAGTCGAGGGATATGAAGGGAAAGTCGCTGACCTCGAATTGCTGACCCGCCCCGTCGATCAACAGGGTTCCCGGGTCCCAGTGGGCGCGCTTCACATACCCCAGACCGAGAAAGGAGCCGGCCATCCGGGAGGGGGCAAGGGAGGTGAGGGATCCGGCCTCCGAGCCATCCATGACCGAAAAGAGCGGGCGGGGGCAGGCGGTCTCCCGGAGGGTTGGGGACTTTGAACGGAGGCCGGTGAGCCGTCGTGAGAGCTGGCCCTGGAACTTGAGTCGCGTGACCGGTTCCTGCCCGACATAGCACCCCTTGTTGTAGGAGACGGCGATGGCATCGAGACCGGCTTCGGCCGGAAAGTGTCCCTCGTTGAGCTCAAAGGGGGGAAGGGGGATCCCCCGCTCGAGACGGTAGGTTTCGAGGGCCTCCGCGTCCAGGGTCATGCCTTTCGCCGACAGGACACGTCCCCCGAGGTCCCGGGCGGCTTTTTCGAAGGAATCCCGGGGAATCCAGAGATCGATCCATGGGCCGGCATCCCGTTCAAAGGCAAAGGGATGGGGACGGAGAAAGGCGAATCCCCCTCCGGAGAGGGTCCGGTAGCCATCCTCGGCCGGATCGCTCGAGAAGAGGGGGGTGGCCAGAGCCGGAGCCTCCCGGCCGACCAGCGTCATGCTCCGGAAATTCCCGGTGAGGGGTGTGATCGTGGCCTTTGTCCGGAAGAAGAGGTACCTTTTGAGATGGGCGATGAAGGCCTCTTCCGTCTCCCCGGAAGGGGAGAGCAGGACGTCCTCCGGACGGACCGCAATCCAGGAATCGAAGAGGATCCGGGCCTTCGGATTGAGAAAGAAGCCGTAGCGGAGGGTTCCCGGTGTCTGGGCCGCCACATCCTGGCAGAGAAGACCCTGAAGAAAGGGGATCCGGTCTTCTCCGGAGACCAGGACCAGGGACCGGGAGGTGTCAGGAATGAAAAGGCCCGCATGGGTATGGGCCGGGCGGGTATCGGGGGCATTGGTCAGCATGGGTTCAGGACTCCTGGGGAACGGTCCCGGGGGCTCCCCCGGGAGATTGTTTAAAGGATCAAAAAGGCTCCATCTGCTGATATTAGGGAGAGGAATCGAATGGTGTCAATGAAAAAGACGGTGATCCGGACCTACGGGGCCAGGAGGCATGAGCATGGGTGAGACCGAGACCGGTCACGCTCCGGAGCCCGGAGAGGGACACGCCTCCGGGGAAGACCACGAGTCCTTCAGGCCGGAATGGAAAAACGAAATCGACCTAAACGACGTCCATATGCCTCCCCTTGCCCGGAGAATCACCCTGGGGGTCTTCGCCCTCCTGATCGTCGGGCCAATCGTCCTGTTTGTCTGGTACTGGATCTTTCCTCCCAGGATCCACCCCCAGCCCATTCCCGTGGTCCAGGTCCAGCCGGTCCGGCTCCGGACGCTCCACCACAAGGTCACGATCCCGGCGGGTATCGAGTCCTTCCGCAAGGCGATTCTTTATGCCCACGTTC
This sequence comes from Nitrospirota bacterium, assembly GCA_021827365.1. Classification (GTDB taxonomy): domain Bacteria; phylum Nitrospirota; class Leptospirillia; order Leptospirillales; family Leptospirillaceae; genus UBA4572. The sequence goes on along the minus strand of JAKAWK010000071.1, from coordinate 652 downwards.
CCGGCTACCTCAAATACCTGAACGTGGACAAGGGGGACTATGTCCACAAGGGCCAGGTGCTGGCCTACATCCAGGATCCGGAGCTCTACCAGACCTATCAGAGAACGGTGGCACGGGTCCGGATCGCCGATCTCACCTACCATCGGATCAAAAAGGTCTGGCTCGACCATCCGGCCCTCATCTCGAAGGAGCGGGTCCAGCAGAAACTCGCCGCCTATCTGAAGGCCGTGGCCGAAATGCGCCATGAGGAAGCCCTGATCTCCTACAAGACCATCAGGGCCCCCTTCGACGGGATGATCACCCACCGCTATGTGGATCCCGGGAAGCTGATTTCTGAGGGAACAAACGCGACCACCACCGCCCAGCCTCTTGTGACCCTCGAGCAGGTGGACACCCTCCGGGCCTACGTCTGGGTTCCGGCCGATGTCGCCCCCAAAATCCGGCGGGGCCAGCGGGTCAAGGTCCATTTCGCGGGGCTGCCCCACCAGACCTTCTGGGGGAGGGTCACTCGGTACGATTTCGCGGAAAACCAGAGAACGCGAACGATGCGCACCGAGGTCGACATGGACAATCCCGGGTTCGTCATCCATCCCGGGATGTACGGAAAGTTTACCTTCTTTCTCCAGCGCTTTCCCGATTCCATCCTCATCCC
>JAKAWK010000070.1 GCA_021827365.1 Nitrospirota bacterium | reverse complement strand
GAAAACGGAGGGCCCTCCTGATCAGCCATAACTCAGATATTGATCCATGGAGTTACAAGAACGTATTTGATGTTGAATAGAAGTCTAAGGATGATCTTCAGGGCAACCCCCATCATGGACAGGAAGAAAAACATGAAGGTGAGATACCGCCAGAGGCCCATGGCCTTGTACATGGGTTTCCAGACAATCATCGGAATCAGGGTTCCAAGGGCAAAGTATCCGATAAAGATGATATCGGTAAAAAGCTTTCCGACCCCTTCACTGACATGAAACCAATTCACGAAAATCAGGTGAAGGGGAATAAGGGTCACCAGAGCGGGATTCATATGCTCTAGGTGGTTACTCCACGGCCAGTACCACTGCCAGTCAAGGCCGCGAAGGTAGGTTCCGATGATGATGGTGATCCACCAGATCGCAAATCCGAAAGAGTAGTTGAAAACTGCAAATTTCCGTTCACTGTAGGTGTAGTACCCGACACCCTTCGGGTTGACATCGAGATAAGGAAACAGCATGAGACCCAGAATGATCATTCCAGGAAGAACCACACCGGCATACCAGGGATCAAAATACACGAGCAATTCCTGGAGCCCAAGAAAATACCAAGGGGCCCGCATAGGATTAGGGGTCGTGGAGGGATCAGCCAGCGACCGAAGGGGGGCATGCTCGAACTGGATCAGGACCATCAGCCCCACAGTCACGAGAATGGCACAGATCATCTCGATCATGAGAAGGTTCGGCCATACATAAACGGTATCTTCAGGCTCCTTACGAACAATTGGAGCCGATTTTTTCATGAGCTCAACGAGCCCATAGGACTTTCGGGAGTCCCGGGGGAAAATTTCCCGGGTCACTTTTTCATCCATTCTGTCCCACCTCTCGGTTAACACTCCCTATCAGATTTATTGCGGTCATAGGTTGGTTGGTAAAAAAGCCTCAGAGGGGTCCGGAGAACCCGTCCTTTCGAATCCGCCAAAAGTGCACTGCCAGAAAGACCGTCACAACCAGTGGAAGCACAACGCAGTGAAGCACATAGAACCGTATGAGCGCATTTTGACCCACCACTGTTCCACCAAGAAGCATGAACATGATGTCGTTGGTCGGAAGGAATCCAAGTTGCGGGCCCCATGGACCGTTTTGACCCAGGAAGGGAGTATATGACGCCATTTTCGCTCCCACGGTGACCGCCCAGTAAGCCAGCTGGTCCCAGGGGAGAAGATATCCCGTCCAGGAAAGAACGAGCGTATTGACTAGCAGGACGACCCCCACAATCCAGTTGAATTCCCGGGGCGCTTTGTAGGCTCCCGTCAGAAAGACTCTCGTCATGTGGAGCCAAACGAATAGCACCATTCCATGGGCGGCAAACCGGTGAAGATCGCGCATCAGATTTCCGCCAAAGATCACAAACTGGAGGTCCTTGATATTACGGTAGGCCAGACCGGTGTAAGGAGTATAGTAGAACATGAGCCAGATTCCGGTTACTGAAAGAATGATGAAGAGCAGAAGGGTGATTCCGCCAAGGCAGAATGTATAACGCATTCTTAAGGCCGAGCGTCTCACCTTTACGGGATGGATGTGGAGGAAGACGTTGCTGAAAATGGCATAGGCCCGGTCAAGGTCATTGTCGGGATATCCGTGTCGAAAAATCGACTTGAAAATCTGGGAATCCACAATGCCGTTTTTAAGTTTTTGAAGCATACTTTAAGTCCCTTTCGTTAAAAAGGACCACTCCCCGAAGACCGCCATGAAGATCGACGCAGGAGACGAGGATCCTTGCGTGGCTGACTTGTCATCCATTTCAATGTTCGAAATGGTGCACCGAACAGTATGGATCAGATATCAGATATCGTTCTCAGCAAAGAAGACGGTTCGATGCACACGAGGCACCCGGGGGAGCCGCATGTCCGATATAAAAAGGCGATATCTCCTTGACCTTTTCCTTGACCCAAAGACCTTGAGGGGTCTGTACCGGATCGGGATCAAGACGAATAACCGTATTGACGATCAATTCCCCGTCCAGTGGATCTCGGGTGATCTGCCCTCTCCAGAGGGTTCTTGGTGCCGGACCTCCACGCACATTCCCATGCGCATCATAAATGGATCCGTGGCACGGACAGCGAAAACGCTTTTGGTCCGGGAACCAGTTGGGCGTGCAACCCAGATGACGGCATATTGAAATCATGTTGTAGATTCCACGCATGTTCCGGACGACCCAAAAGCGTCCCTTGAGCTTCCACCTTTCATCGATGCCAAGGCCGTAGGTGGAAACATGGCCGATTTTGAAGACGGTCGGTGGTTCATAGAGGATAGGAGGAAAAAGGAACTTGTATGTGGCATAAGCCGATCCTGCCATGGTGGCCCCGACAAGCGACCATCCTGCAGCCACCAGGAACTTCCTGCGTCCTTTTTCCGACGGGTTCAGACCCGACTCTGTCTCTTCAGGGTGTCCCACACCCGCCGCTGGATTTGTCATTGGAGCGTTACCTCCTGTTTGATTTCAAGATGTTCCATGGTGATCGCGCCTGTCGGACATCGCTTAGCGCAAAGCCCGCATCTGATGCAGCGCATCCCATCCCATATCATTGCCGTCGACATCGATAGGGTCTGTACGACAGGCTCATCCAAATGTCCCGGGTGAATCTCCTCTCCTGTGAACGATTCAAGGAGCGGTGCGGTCTTTCCATGATCCAGATCGACATCTGCCAGGGGAACCATCTTAAGGGCATATTCAGGGCATACATCGACACATCCCCCGCACAGGACACATTTCTGCCCTTCGAAGATGGGGTTGACATGGCATGTCAGACAACGGGAGGCCTGGGCCCGGGCTTCATCCTCCGTCATCGACAGCTCAGCCAGTTCAAAGTTGGTTTTTCTGAATTCCGGATGAAGAAGGTCCGGATTTTTACGCGGGATGGAATAATACCCATGCTGGTTGAATTCGACAGGCCAGACGGGGGAGGGATTCGGACGATGCGAGACGGGGGATGAGACTCCCGAAAGATTCTTCACAACGTGTCCCTTGGAAAGGAAGGCATGAACCGACTGGGCAGCCTGTTGCCCTCCCGCAATCGCATCGATAAAGATTCTCGGCCCCGTCACCACATCTCCGGCGGCAAACACGCCCGGAACCCCGGTGTCCATGGTATGGATATTGGCCCGGATTACTCCGTTCCTTCCGACTATTCCTTCAAGATCCTCAGGAACATAGGACGTATCGATCACCTGGCCGATCGCAAAGATGACCGAAGTCCCGCGCATGACACTGACCGCCTCCTCGTCGAAGGTCGGGGCAAAGCGGCCCTGGTCGTCAAAGACCGACAGGACTTTCTTGACCTCGAGACCATCGAACCGGCCTTCATTCCCGAGGATCCTTTTGGTTCCGAGCCTGATCTGGAATTCGGCCCCTTCATGGACCGCATCCTCAATCTCAAGATCATCAGCAGGCATCTCATCCCAAGTTTCCAGGGTCACGACCCTGACCTTTTCCACTCCAGGCACTCGGAGCGCTGTCCTGACCACATCCATGGCGACGTTTCCCGCCCCGACCACGATCGGAAAGGCCCCGATCGGAAGAGGATCGTGATTGTGATAAACGGACTGGAGGAAGGGAAGGGCAGAATAGATACCCTGAAGTTCCCGACCTTCGAAGGGAACCGGACGGCTTCCCCAGGCACCCGAGGCCAGAACGACCGCAGAAAATTCCTTCCGGAGGTCTTCCAGGGTAACATCCCTGCCTACCTTCGTATTGAGCCTTGCCTCAATCCCCATGCTCATGATGGCGGCGATTTCGGCCTCAAAGAGCGGACGGGGCAGGCGATACTCCGGAACAAGATAGAACAATCCTCCCAATCGGTCCTGGGATTCAAAAATTGTCACCCTGTATCCGAGACGGGCAAGGTCGTGGGCTGCGGTGAGACCGGCTGGCCCTCCTCCGACAATCGCAACTTTGGGCCCTGTCGCCTTTCCGTAGGGAACACCCGGGGCTGTCGAATAACGAAGGGTCGAGGCGGGATCTGCCACAGCCTCGGCCCCAAACTTTTCCGTCACAAATCTTTTAAGTGCCCGGATGGTGACGGGGGCATCGATATTGCCACGAGTACAGGCCGTTTCACATGGAGCGTTGCAAACCCACCCGCAAACGGAGGCAAAGGGATTGGGGCCCCGAGCGATCGCATAGGCCTTTTCATATTTTCCCTGGGCAATTGCCTGTACATATCCTCCAGCGTCCGTCCCAACGGGACAGGCCTTCCGGCATGCAACCTGGTCCGCATAATATTGATAATCAGGTATATGAAGCTTGTATTTTCCTTTCATCCGTTCCTCCTCCGTACTGATACAAAATCCCCAGTCGGCAAGAGGGACACCAAGCTTGCGAAGCCTCGAGGAAATTTCTTGGCTCCCAGGGTTCCCTATCCGGTTAAAGATTGAGAATGATTTTCGATGTGAATTTACAGTGGCGGTTTTTTTACCATATCCAAATATGTGTGTCAAGGTCTGACTGTTCCGGTTTTGTCAAAACTTCCCCCATTTTTCTTCTGGCAATACTCCTCCCTTCTCGCTCGAATGAATGTCTCTCCCCATGAAGTCTTCTCATCCCAAGGAGATCTCGACTTTACATGTTCAACCCTCTATGATCGTCTCACCTGCATTGCATCCATGACCACATGGTTACTTTTTGCCTGGACAGCCCTAACCGTCATCCCGACTTGGAAATGGCGTCCAACGCTGTCTCCGGAGGAGAGGATCGATGCCCCAGAAGTTTTCCCTTCACTCGATAGGAATCCTTACAAAGCCGCATCGTTCCGCCGAGGTCCGTCATCTTCTTTCTGCCCTTCTTCCCTGGTTCGAAAATAGGAATCTCAGGGTCATGATGGATCGCGAGGCCATTCTCTCCCTGGGCGACGGCGCCTGGAAAACCTATGATCGTGAGGAGATTGCCGCCAAGACGGACCTTGTCATTGTTCTCGGAGGAGATGGAACGCTTTTGTCAGCCGCGCGTCTCATGACCGCGACCGGAACGCCCATCCTCGGAGTAAATCTCGGAACCTTGGGTTTTTTGGCGGAGGTTCCGAAGGAGGAGACTTTCCGAGTCCTTGAATCTGTGGTTGAAGGCCATTATGTCATTGAGCAAAGGGCCATGATCCGGGGGACCGTTATCAGGAACAACCACGATATCATCCTCGAACAGGATGTTCTCAACGATGTCGTCATCAATAAGGGAATCACCGCCCGTATGATCGAAGTCGAGATTTTTTCCAATACTCATTTTGTGACGGACATGAAAGGTGACGGTGTGATCTTTTCCACAGCGACAGGATCCACGGCCTATTCCATGGCGGCAGGGGGACCCATCCTCCACCCTGAATCCGATGGAATCGTCATGACACCGATCTGCCCCCATACCCTGACCCAGCGACCGATCGTCTTTCCGGGATCGGTTCAGCTCGAAACCCTGTTTAAAACGGGAGAGGCCAATGTTGTCGTGACCTTTGACGGGCAAATCAGTGCACCCCTCCAAAAAGGGGACGTTCTGCAAATTACCCGGTCCAAATTTGTGACCCGCCTTCTGGTTTCACCTGACCGCAATTATTTTGAGGTCCTGCGCGACAAACTCAGATGGGGAGGAGCATGAAGGAAATTTTCGAAAGCCGGCATTTTCTCGACAATGTCTTAAAAATGGCGGCGACCTCAGGCTTCAGGCCCCGAGTCCTTGGCGAGATCGATATGGAGGGCACAAAAGTCCCGATCCTCTCCCTTTCAAGAAAAATCAATCGACAGGCCCCGCGAATCCTCATTTCGGCAGGAATCCACGGAGATGAGCCGGCAGGACCACACGCGATCCTTTCCCTTCTGGAATCCTTCCCGGATGATTGGCCGGAGTTCAAATGCTGCCATGTCGAGATCGTCCCCCTCATCAATCCGTCAGGATTTGACCTGAGACAGCGGGCCAATCGTGAAGGAATGGATCTGAACCGAGCCTTCGGATCTCCGGCCCCTCCCCCCGAAATCAGATTTCTGATGAATGACTTTAGACGACGGGCGGTGGACCTTTTTGTCGACCTTCATGAGGATGTCGACACCCCCGGATTTTATCTTTACGAACTTGCCCCTTCTGAGGACAAGGCCTTTGGCTCCCTGATCATTTCGGCCCTTCGAAAGGCCGGTCATCCCATCAACGAAGCCCCCGTTATAGAAGGGATGGCTGCCAGGGACGGACTGATTCTCCGGACTTCCCGTCCCTTTCCACGTCATTTCAGAAAGGGAGCTCCCCAAGGCCTCTATCTAAAAAAATTGGGAGCCCGCAGAACGCTAACCTTCGAAACCCCTCCCGGACGTCTTCTCGACGAACGTGTGGCCATGCACCTTCTTTCTCTCCGGACCGTCCTCTCGAACTGGGTCCGTTGAGATCCTCCCATCTTCCTCCTTAACTACTTTCAGCGGAGCTAAAAAGTGAATTCAGGCAGCACCAGATCGAATCTGAGGCTCCCTTCGCTTTTGGTTCGGGCAAAGTCTTCGTTCCAAAGCTTATCCTGGCGCATCCCGCCCTCCAGATACTGATAGCTCCACCCAGGTTAACGGCGGGCTCGAACCCACACGAGAGGGAACGGGATTTGGCTTGGGTTTTCCGAGTCTGCTGATCGGCATGGCTCTAGGCGGAACAGTTCCGGCTACGATTTTGGGGATCGATGCAGAGAAGGACTCCACCTTGAAGGCCGGGGAGATAAAGCGCTTTCAGGAAAAATCTCTTCTTTATGGGACGACTGGCGGAGATATCACATTCATGATCGGCGCAAGGGCCGCAACTCCGTTGAGACTGACAGTAAAGCCAAATCCTGTCTGGACGGGAAGCGGGGCCGGTTCGTTCACGATATAGTACATGAAGGCTCCCGACCAGCACTGGCCATTATATCCAAAATTGAAAGACTCCATCTGGGCTCCCGAACCTGGACCCTGCCCAAGGTCGTAATAATAGGCACCTCCAAGATAGAGTCCCATCTGGGTTGTTATTCCGAGATAGGGAACAATGAAGTTCGTCCCGAATGGCTGGTTGTAGGTCTCCGTAATCTCGTAGGGGTTAAAGAAGTTTCCCATGAGAGGGATGTTTCCGGCATGGGCAACTGTCTGGGCCAGCATAGCATTAAGCATCACGGGAGCGGGATAAATGGCTGCCTGATTGAAGGAGATGGCCGAATCCTCGGTCATGAGGGCCTTCTGTGTGAAGTCGTAGAATCCTTCCGCGAAAAAGGAGACGGGCTGTCCGGAAAGGACATGAATCGACCCGTAGATCGGGGAATAGGGGGTCTGGATTGGAAGAAAGGGGTTCAGGAGGGATTGGCCTCCGAAAAACATCTCCTGGGGAGATGAACGAATAATCTGGTAATCATAGGTGTCCGCAAGTTTCAACGAGACAAGCTCCTTCGACCCTCCTGCTCCGGAGTAGAACAGTCGCTGGGTCAGGGCCAGTGTCACAGCATTCATCCCGAGTATGTTATCGGAGAATCCGCTCTGGATGATCTGTGTCTCGTTGTTCTGGGGGGCCCAGTCAAAATCGGCATCAAGCTGGACCTGATGGGTCAGGGTCCCTCCTCCCGCCATCTGAAAGTCTCGCTCGATTGTTGACTGGGCTCCGATCCCTGCGTTTGGGACCACCTGATCATAGGGGGTGGCGGTCTGATATCCCTGGCTATAGGCCGTTGTCACAACCCCCGCATGGGGGGTCAGGACCAGAGCGCCATCCCCCAGGACATAGGATCCGGACACATGAGGATAAATCAGACCACGCTGGAAGAGGAGTGGTCCGCTTTCGATATCCGCCCCCGAAAGGAAGGAGGAAAAATACAACCCCGAAGAACCCAGATCGTAGTCATAGACACTGGCACTTCCTTGAGGAAGTTTCGAGACCGTTGTGTTGAGTCCCGGAAAGATGTCCTCGTTGTAGTCTGCAATCAGGTTGATTTCACTGTTGTCCTGGTAAGCATTCACAAAAACACTCGAAAGAAGCTGCGGATTAAAGGACATCGTTGACCCGACGCTCATCAGCTGGTAGAAGTCCTGGGCATTGACGTAGTTGATGTTTCCCATGATCGAGAAATTGTCTGTATTGTAAGAATATAGGTCAGTCGTCGATGCGATGTTCGTCCGGAGTCCCAGAGCCTGGTAGTCGATCGCCTGGTTGGTGATATTGATCGAGAGATTCTGATGATCGCTCATCGCCTGGCGGTAGGTGATCCCCTCACCAATTCCGAAATTGGACATGTCATCGAATGAAACGGTCAAATCATAGGAGGGATCGATATTCCAGAAAAAGGAGTCATAGAATACCAATCCCTGGACGGTATTGACCTGGAGGAATGGAAACAGGAAGCCGGTTTTCTTGGATGCCACAGGAAAAGAAAAATAGGGCATGTAAAGGGCCGGGATTCCCTTGATGTCCAGAGTATTTCCCGATCCCGCAAACGAGTCCCCCAGTGTCATGTCTCCTGAGTTCGTTGAGATGTCCCAGGACGGGCTTTCATTCTTTCCGCAGGTGCATGTCGTTACCGACCCTTTTTCGACGTGGTAATGGGTGGGATCCTTGCGGTGTATCTCCTCCCCATGGATGTGATAGGTATACAGGACCTGGGTGTTGTTCATTCTGTAAAACTGATTGGTCTTGACCTTGCCGTGGTAGAGAACGGCCTCACCTGTCAGAAGATTGGCCCGTATCCTTTCCCCTTTCATCGTCGTTCTGGGACCCTTGAAAACCACATGGCCTGCCCCCCAGACGATGCTTGTTTTCTTGTTCAGGATGAGGGAGTCGGCCCGGAGCGTCCAGGGGGACTTGGAAATAAAAGCATGGCCATTGGCATGAAGCAGATTGGTTTTTTTATTGAGGCGGATCCGGTCGGCCAGAATCACAACTTTATCGGATGACGTTGTTCCAGAGGATGGGCCTGGTGAAGCGGCGAAGACGGCTTTCCCCCAAACGACCCCGAGGACAAGGACGGCCATGATGGCCAGGATCACCCGTAAATACCGGACGGATCCCAGACTTTTCAAGAGTGATCCGTACCCGGCAGGTCTCGTTCGTTCAGGGAAAAGAGAGGGGGATCCGGATATGGAACCAGGAAACTCCGGACGTATCCGACGAGATAAAGAGAGCCTGTCACCACCAGTGTGCGATTTGAACCGGCATTAGCCCAGGCAACGGCTTCCTGGAAAAGAGCCTCCCGGCCCCCTTCCCGGATTTCGACAGAATCTTTCCCCGGTTTTTCCAGAGTCCGGACCATCTGTGCCATTTGACCGGGAGAAACCCAGGAACCGTCGGCTGGAAGGGTGGACTTTGAATTCCTCGGGACATCCGGAAAGAAAAAAGCCTTTCCATCGAGAGAAAGGGTTTGGATCATGGCCTCCCAGTCCTTGACCGAATGGATTCCCAGAAAAAAGCCGAAGTCTTCCGACTCTCCGAATCGATCCCGAAGTGCCCGGCAAAGGGCCTTGACCGCGGAAGGGTTGTGGGCTCCATCAAGGATGATACGCGGAGAGGTCCTGATCATCTCGAGGCGGCCAGGGTTGTGAAGCCCCAGAAGCCCCTCTCTGATTGAGCGGGGAGATATAGGAAGGGGGCTCCATTCCAACGCCGCCACCGATCCCGAAAGATTGTCGATCTGGTAGGTCGCCGACAGGGGAGAGGCCAGGTCGCGTTCCCCCCATCTTCCGAGGTAATGAAAGGGCCTCGGCTCTCCGTTGATATTGTCAGGAGAGGTCCAGGATCCTTCAAAGTCCCGACCGTTCAAGACCGGGATGTATCCCGTCTTCCGATGGCGTTCCAGAAATCGCTCACGCAGCGAGGGTTCCGAAAGGGTCGCAACAAAGGGGATTCCGGCTTTACCAACTGCGACTTTTTCTTCAAAGATATTTGCGATACCCTCTCCGAGGATCTCCTCATGATCCCGTTCAACCTGGGTCAGCACCGTCAGATGGGGAGTGGCTGCCGTCGTTGCGTCCCAACGCCCCCCCAGCCCCGCTTCCAGAACCAGAACCTGACATCCCGATTGCGAAAAAGCAAGAAGTCCGACCGCCGTCAGAAACTCGAAAAAGGTCAGGTCAAGCTGATGACGTCGGCAAAGGGTGTCGACGTCCCGCACGAGGAATTCAAAAAGAGAAGTCGGAACAGGTTTTCCCGAAATCATGATTCTCTCCCGCACATCGGAAAGATGAGGGGAGGTGTAACGGCCGGTCCGGTATCCAGCCTCTCGGAGAATCGCGTCGATTGCCGCAGCCGTCGAGCCCTTTCCGTTCGTTCCGACGATCTGAAATATGAACGGCCCCTTTTCTGGATTTCCAAGGAGGCTCAGAACTGCTCGTATCCGATCGAGTCCCGGGTGGATTCCGAATCGCCCCAGACCGGAGAGAATATCCTGGACCGAGGAGGAACTCACCCCGCCTGACTCCCCTGGCAAAGTGAGCCCACCTTGCGGCCGGGCCCCAGATGGCAGAGGATCTGGGCCAAAGTCTCCTTGAGCTTCTTTCTTTCGACAATCATGTCAACAAATCCGTGTTCGAGAAGAAATTCCGCTCGCTGAAACCCTTCCGGAAGTTGCTGACGGATGGTTTGCTCGATAACACGGGGTCCCGCAAAGCCGATCAAGGCCCGGGGCTCGGCAATAATGACGTCTCCGAGCATGGCAAAGCTCGCAGTCACACCCCCGAATGTCGGGTCTGTCAGGACCGTCAGATAGGGAAGCCCCGCTTTCTTGAGACGACCTACGGCGGAGGAGGTCCGGGCCATCTGCATCAGGGAAAAGATCCCTTCCTGCATTCTTGCCCCTCCTGATGCCGTCACCAGGACAAGCGGAAACCTCTTTTCCAGAGCCCTGTCGGCCGCCCGGACCACTTTTTCTCCGACGACTGAGCCCATCGAACCTCCCATGAAGTGGAAGGAAAAAACCCCCAGGACCGCCGACATATTCATGATTTTGCATTCCCCCACCCGAATCGCATCCTCAAGTCCGGTTTTTTTCTGGGCGGAGCGAAGCCTGTCGACATAGCGCTGGCTGTCCGAGAAATGGAGCGGATCGGAAGAGACCACGTCGGCTGCAAATTCATCAAAGGTCCCGGAATCGACCAGTTGCTCCAGCCGTTCCGAGAGGGTTATCGGAAAGTGATAATTGCACTTCGGGCACACCTTACCGGCCCGCTCGACCTCTTTTCGGTAAACGATCTGGCGGCAATGGTTGCATTTGATCCACAGACCCTCGGGAATCCGAACCTTCTTTTCACTCTCCGGAGATTCGAGCGGGAGAGAGTCTGCCGACTTGCTTTCCAGGTTCTTGTTTTCGAGCCACCCTGAGCGTTTCTTTTCCTTCATCCTTTTCCCTTCCCTGCTGATAACACAAACTCCTCGAAGGTTTTCTTCCACCTGTCGGGATCTCTCTCGTCCTGGACCAGCCTGCTGCCCACAATGACACCATCGGCAAATTCAAGAATCTCTCTGGCGATCGCTCCCGAAGAGATCCCGAATCCAACGCACACGGGAAGGCTTGTCCACTGTCTGAGATCCCGCACAATCCTGCGCGTTTCATCGGTCAGGGTCAGGGCACTTCCCGTCGTCCCCATCAGTCCGACATAGTAAACGAATCCACGGGATTCCCGGACGATTTTCCGGGCCCTGGCCGGTGAGGTGGTTGGGGAAACGAATCCCACGAGATTGATCCCGTAGGCACGGAAAACCGGCCGATAGATCGCCCCGTCCTCGAAGGAAAGATCCGGGATGACCACACCGTCAATTCTGCCAGAACGCTGAGCCTCCCTGCAAAATCGTTCCACTCCCATGTGATGAAACAGGTTGAAATAGGTCATCAGATAAAGGGGAGGAAGGTTCTCCGTGGGGATTCCCGAAAGCCATCCCAGAATGCTTTCCAGGGCCGTCTCGTGTCGGAGAGCCCGCTGGGAGGCGGCCTGAATCACCGGGCCATCGGCCGTCGGATCTGAAAAAGGGATCCCAAGCTCGACTGCGAATACTCCCTTTCTAGCCGCCATCTTCAAATAGTCCGCAGTGGTTTCGAGGTCAGGATCGCCCGCGACGAGATAGGGAATGAGCGGGGGGGGAGAAAATCCCCGGCGCCATATCGGCCCGGTACCCGTGCGGCCGGTCACGAACCCACCTCCCCTTTGGACTCCAGAATCCGGGAGACCTCCATGACATCCTTGTCCCCACGACCTGAAAGATTGATGACGACAATCTGGTCAGGGGACATGGATCTTGCGAGACGGACCCCGTAGGCAATGGCATGCGAACTCTCCAGGGCCGGAATGATCCCTTCCGTCCGCGAGAGTCTCTGAAAGGCCTCGAGCGCCTCGTCGTCCCCCACCCAGTCAAAAGTGATTCGCCCCGTTTCCCTGTAATAGGCCAATTCAGGGCCAACGGCCGAATAATCGAGTCCTGCCGAGACAGAATGGGTATTTTCGATCTGTCCGTCAGGGTTTTGAAGGACAAAGGTCCGGGTCCCCTGAAGAACCCCTACGCTTCCTCCGGCAAAACGGGCCGCATGTTCACCGGGTGTGATGGAACGTCCTCCGGCTTCCACTCCAACCATATTGACCGAGTCGTCTCCGATAAAAGGATGAAAAAGACCCATGGCATTGCTCCCTCCCCCCACACAAGCCACCAGCATGTCCGGAAGACGGCCTTTTTTGGTAAGAATCTGACGCCGGACCTCCTGACCGAT
>JAKAWK010000069.1 GCA_021827365.1 Nitrospirota bacterium | reverse complement strand
GTCACCGATTGAAAATCCGGACCCAGGGCCGGATCCAGAAGGTGACAGTGGGTGGCCCGGTGCGTATGAAGATCCACCCCACCCTCTGATCCGCACACGAAAAGGATCCGGCGGGGGGGGAGACTTTTTTCTGTTGTGAAGGCCTGACGGAGCTTTTCGATGACAGGCTCATGAAATATTCCGATGATCTGTGCCCTGGAATCCAGAGGGTTCACGCACTTTTCGACGGTGTTCCAGAGAGTGCGGAGACCCAGCTCCTGGCGGATCGGAAGCAGGCGGGCAAGATCCGGGAGGAAGGACTCCTGGGAGAGACAGCAGACGGCCCCTTTTCCCTCAGAGGCCAACCGCTCCCCCGGCTTGGAGAGCGTCCGTCCCAGGCTCCTCCAGACGTCCACAACTCCAGGTCCCTGTTTGACAGGAACTCCTGGAAGACCGTGGAGAATGATCGAAATCCCCATCCGGGCAGCATTGATGGCTGCGGGAACGACAAGGCTTATAGAGCGTGTCTTTCCGTCATAGGGGTCGCCAATATCCAGGTCGAACGGGGGGGGGGAGGGACGGGGTGGGAGGATCGCCCTCAGGGAATCAAGAAATCCCCCCATTTCCTCCCCTGTCTCGCCCTTAAGCCTGAGGCCCAGAAGAAGGGCTCCTGTCTGGGCGGGGGTCACCGTTCCCGAAAGAAGAAGTCCTGCGGCCTTCGCAGCCTCCTCCCTCGTGAGGTCCCGCACGCCGTGAGGGCCCGTTCCGACCTTTTTGATGAACTCCTTGATCATAGGCGATGAATTTCCATGGGCCTTGTCTCTCCGGTCGGGTTTTGCTTCAGTTTCCGGGGTCAGAGACCTCCAAGACGTTTCAGGACAATGTCCCCCGTGACGGCGGCCGGAGAAAGGTCCTTCAGGTAGAGGATGGTTCTGAGGATGTCCTCAGGCTGGATCATCTCCGTTTCCGGAACCGGGGCTCCCGAGACAAGAGGCGTAGCCACATATCCCGGACAGATCGCGACCGTCTTGACCCCGAAGGGGGCTCCCTCTGCAAGAAGGGAGCCGGTGAGTCCCCGGAGGGCGAACTTGGTCATGGAATACAGGGAGGATCCGGCCCAGGCCTCGATGCCGGCAACCGAGGAGATGTTGACGATCAGGCCGCCCCTCTGGCGTTTCATCATCGGAAGAAAGGCACGCGAGAGAAGAAAGGGAGCCCTGAGGTTGACCGCGATCATCTTTTCGAATTCCTCGGGGGTGGTCTCCTCGACCTCACCGAAAGTGGCAATCCCGGCATTGTTCACAAGAATGTCGATCTTGCCGGCAAGGTCCTCTGTGGCCGCCTTTATCAACCGTTCGGCCTCCTCCCTTCGCGAAAGATCGCAGGCCAGGATGTGGGCCTTTCTGCCTTGTCTTTTGGCTTCGTCCGCGAGCTTGGAGAGAGTTTGCTGGTTTCGGCCGGTCATGAACACGGTATAGCCGTGTGAAAGAAGGCCGCGGGCCACAGAAAGTCCGATCCCGGAGGTGGCTCCGGTCACCAGGGCATGGAAAGTGGGTTCTCCACTCACTGGTTGGACCCCTTTGTGGGCGGGGAAGGCTTCTTTGAATCTTCCCAGAGGCTTTCCCACTGTTCGGCAGAGAGAGAGGAGAGGGGGAGTCCCTGGGCGGCCGCCTCCCTTTCCATGAAATGAAACCGGTCCCGAAACTTCCGGTTGGCCGAGGTCAGGGCTTCCTCGGGACGGATCCCCGAGAGCCTGGCAAACTGGGCCAGGACAAACAGAAGATCCCCCAGTTCCTCTGAGAGTCTCCCGGGACCCTCCTGCCGGGCCTCGAGGACCTCCTGCCATTCTTCAAGGACCTTGGGGATGACGGCGTCGGCCGTAGGCCAGTCAAAGCCGACTCTCCCGGCCTTTTGTCCCTGTTTCGATGCGATGGTCAGGGCCGGCATGGTGAGGGGAATCCCGTCGAGGACCGACGTCCGGTCCCGGTGCTCCGGTTCCTTCCTTTTCTTCTCTTCCCAGGTTTCCC
The DNA here is from genome assembly GCA_021827365.1 of Nitrospirota bacterium. Taxonomy (GTDB): domain Bacteria; phylum Nitrospirota; class Leptospirillia; order Leptospirillales; family Leptospirillaceae; genus UBA4572. Next base: position 11,130 of record JAKAWK010000069.1, on the reverse strand, counting down.
AGATGGCCTCGAGGCTTTTATCGGGACTGGGGGATTCGAAGACATGGGGGTGGCGGGAGACCATCTTTCGGGCCGCTCCGTCGAGGATGCCCCCGAGGGATTGGCCGGACCTCTCCCAGAGAATCCGTCGGGCCATAAACAGGATGACGAAGAGGTCCCCCATTTCCCGGGCAATATTTTCGTGGTCCTCCTTCTGGACGGATTCCTCAAGCTCGAAGATCTCGTCCTTGAGGTCGGAGACCAGGGCTGAAAGGGTCTGTTTTCTGTCGAACGGGCAGCCGTTTTCGCCGCGGAGATGGTCGACGACCCTTGATAGCCTGCGAAATCCGCGCAGGTCTTCCGGAGTTTCGGTCAGAGGGAGGGCACGGGTGTCGGGGGAGTCTGGCAGACTCTCAAGATATCGGGTGGGGTCGAAGCTCATCGAATCTCCTTTACTGGGGAATCAGAGCCTCATTATACGGGGATCGGGATCCCGGGGAAAGACCTTATCTTGAATTAACCGTTGACCGGGAGTCACAGGTGGGAAAAAATATTCGGCGAGGCGGGATTCTCACGGATCCATTCGCTTGATTGACTTGTTTGGGGAGAGGCTCTAGAATCGGGATAAATGATACACCGTATCAACATGGGGAGGCACAAGAGTGATGGCCGCCGAACACAAGATGGAACGGCAAGTCAAAAAATCATGGGGAATCTGGCTGGGGGCTCTCTGGATCGCTTTCGTCTTGCCAGACCTGGCGGCCGTCCTGCCGGATCAGGCCCTGGCCTCCTCCACGACTCTCTACCGCGCCCCCGATTCCGGGAAGGATTCCCGAGGAGGACAAAATCCCGATCCTCCCCTTTCGGTCGAACAGGCCGTCCGGATCGCCCTGGAAAAGAATCCCAACATCCTCTCCTACCAGAGAACTTGGCTTGGGACAAAAGATCTCGAAAAAACGGCCCTGGCGCCTGCCGATCCGCTGATCCAGTGGGAATACGGGGGAGGGGAACAGGGAAATGCCCAGAGTGTTGTGACCAACGGAGCGGGAGTGCCGACCGGAGTCCAGAACCAGGGGCTTCCTTACCCCAACGGAAGCAACTGGGCCATTGTCCAGTCCTTTCTCTTTCCCGGAAAGGCCCTCTACGGGTACAAGGTCAACAAGGACAACACGAATATCGCCTACCAGACCTACCGGGTCCAGCGTGTCCAGCTCCGCAACCAGACTGAGCTCACCTGCTACCAGTGGCTCCTCTCCCAGGAGACTCTCCGGCTGAACCAGCAGCTCCAGACCTGGCTCCGCCGGGTCCTCGAGATCACCAAGGCCAAACTGTCAGTGGGATCAGTCCAGATCCTCGACGTTGTCAACGCCCGTGTTGCCCTCTCCCAAGCCCGTCTGGACAGGCTGACCGCCAAGTATCAGCTCTTGGTGGCCCAAAAACAGCTCAACATGCTCCTGGGACTTCCGATGGACCGCTCGACACAGATCGAGGGTCTTTCAGATCCCGCCCCGATTCCCTACACCATGGCTGATCTTGAGGGACGGGCCATCGAGAACCGTCCGGATCTTCTTTCCGCCCGGGCCACAGTCGACCTGAACCGTCACCAGCTGACCCTGTCCAAGCTGGGATTCATGCCCGACTACCAGCTGACCGGCTCCGAAGGCGGGGAATCCTGTTACGGATTTTCCGGTATCAACTGCTGGTATGTGGGAGTCCAGATCAACGTGCCGGTCTTTGCCCCGATCAAGCAGAATCTGCAGTACGATTCCCAGAAGGAGATGCTCAGGGCGGCCGACTGGCAATATCAGTGGCAGGCGGCTCAGGTTCGGCTCGCGGTGGACAATCTCTATGCCCAGGTCGAGCTGGCCTATCGGCAGTTCCGGATGAATGCCGACGAGATCCTGCCCCAGTCCCGGCTGGCCTTTGAGCTGGCCCTCACCGGTTATGAAAACCAGAAAAATGATTTCCTCTATCTGATCAGTGCCGTCAACGCTTACCGCCAGGCCCAGTACAACAGATACCAGAGCCTGATCGCCTACTATCAGGCCTTAAGCAACCTTGAAGCGGCGGTCGGCTCCCCTCTATCGATTGACAACAGGCCCGGCAAGTCGTGAGCCTTTTTGCCCGACTGACCTGGGACAATCCTGCTTCCGGATTCCGGGAGCCAAGGCAAGGAATGCGCGCATGCGAAAGTCTCTTTTAGAGGGAATGACGGTTCTTCTCCTATTTTCGGTGGCGGGTCCCGGCTGCGTATTGGCCGCTTCTCCGTCTTCGGGGGGAGGGGAGAAGGACGTCCGCCTGACAGAAGTTCAGAGGCAATCCGGATGGGTCAGTGTGATGACCGTCGAAAAAAAGAGCATGGAGACTGAACTCCGGCGGACCGGAACCCTCAATTTCGACGAAGAGAAGGTCTCGATCGTTTCGGCCCGGGTCGCCGGCCGGGAGGTGAAAATCCTGGCCTTCGAGGGCCAGAAGGTCCGAAAGGATGATCCCCTGGCCTATATCTACAGCCCCGATTACACAACCGCCGAGGTGGAGCTGTTGAATGCCTTCAAGGTCGCTCTTACCCTTTCTGATCAGGCCGAAAGCGGGGCTTATATCACGGCCGCCGAGAGAAAGCTCCGGCTGATGGGGGCGTCCAAGGGAGATATCGACCAGCTTACCCGGACGAAAACGATCTCCCGCTATCTGACTCTTCACGCCCCCCGATCGGGGGTCATCCTGAACTCGGCTCTCCGGGCCGGGCTCTTCATGAACCCCGGGGATCAGCTCATGACCATCGCCGACCTCTCGCGTCTTCTGGTCTACATGGACATCTACGAAGGGGACTTTCCGCTTGTGCGGACGGGGCAGACAGTCCTTCTCGAAAGTGTGGCCTATCCAGGAAAGACATTTCCCGGAAAGATTGTCTACTTAGGCGGCATGGTCGACCCCATTACACGGACCTTTCATGTCCGGGCCGAAATCCCCAATCCGGAACGTCTCCTGAAGCCGGGCATGTTTGCCTCCGTTCGAATCCGCCTGACAGTCCCCCGGCCTGTTGTGGCCGTTCCCGAAGTCGCTGTCCTCCGGGACGAACACGGCTATCATGTCTTCGTCGAAAAGTCTCCCGGAATCTTCGAGCTTCGCAGGGTCATGACCGGCCGGGAAGAGAAGGGCTGGATCCGCATCGAATCGGGCCTTGTCCCCGGAGAACGGATTGCCGTCAAGGGGGCTCTGCTCCTGGAGGGGATCCGGGAGACCAACCTGAGTGAAGCCACAGGGAGCTCACCGCCCTTAGGCCGGATCGGGAGGCCCCGGCCATGAGACACCTGGTGGCCTTTGCCCTCAGGGAACGGGTGATCGTCTTTCTGGTGGCAATCGCCCTGTCCGTGGTCGGGATCTTTTCCTACCAAAATCTCCAGATTGAGCCCTATCCCGATGTCTCGCCGCTCGAGGTGCGTGTCCTGACCCAGTGGGGTGGACGGGGGGCAGAGGAGGTCGAGCGACAGATCACCCTTCCGGTCGAGATCGCCATCAACGGAACTCCCGGGATGAAGACCCAGAGATCAATCTCAATGTACGGACTCTCGGTCGTCATCGCCGTTTTCAAGGACGGGATCGACGATTTCGAGGCCCGCCACAGGATCTACAACCGGATCTCCCAGGCCAATCTTCCCGCGGGGGTGATTCCTGTCCTCGACATCAATACACCGGCCACAGGGGAGATCTACCGGTACACATTGACGGGAGCCCCGCTGGACCAGCTCAAGACCCTGGATGACTGGGTCCTGGAACGCCGCTTCAAGGAGATCCCGGGGGTCGCCGACGAATCCGGGATGGGAGGGTGGATTCGCCAATATCAGATCCTGGTCGACCTGGCCCGCCTCCGTGACTTCAATATTCCCCTTTCACAGGTTCTGGCGGCGGTTTCTGCTGCCAACAACAATGTCGGTGCCTATGTCATGAACTTCGGGGAGACGTCGGCCGTCGTTCGGGGACTGGGCCTTCTCAAGAACAGGGAGGACATCGGCCATGTCATGGTGGGAGAAGTCAAGGGGACGCCCATCCTCCTTAGGGATATTGCCACAATCAGGATCGGTCCCCAGCCGCGCCTCGGACGTGTGGGAAGGAACTATGAAAACGATACTGTCGAAGGAGTTGTCCTCCTTCTCCGGGGAGCCAATACCCGCCATGTGATGGAACGGATCCACAAGAAGGTTGATGAGATCAAGGCCCATGACCTCCCTCCCGGAGTGAAGCTTCTGCCCTTTTATGACCGGACCCAGCTCATGCACTGGACCCTCCACACAGTGTTGGAGAACCTCTCTTTGGGGATCGGGCTCGTTCTCCTCACCCTGTATCTCTTCCTCGGGAACCTCCGCTCGGCCATCATTGTGGCGATCACTATCCCCGTGGCCCTTCTGACCGCCTTTTCCATCATGAAGCTCCAGGGGGTCTCCGCCAATCTCCTCTCCCTGGGGGCCATCGATTTCGGAATCCTTGTCGACGCCTCTGTGATCGTGGTTGAAAACATTTACCGCCATCTCACCCAGGAGAGGCCAGGAACGGACAGACCCTCGATCTTTGTGGTGATCTACACCGCTGTGACCGAGGTCCAGTCTGCCACAGTTTTTTCCACTCTTATCGTTTTCTCGGCCTATGTCCCTCTTCTTTTCATGAGCGGGATCGAAGGCAAGATCTTCTTCCCCATGGCTTATACGATGGGTGGGGGACTTCTGGCAGCCGTCCTTCTGTCAATGACCCTCTCCCCGGCCTTTTCCTCCGTTCTTCTGAGGGATGTGGGAGCCCATCCCGACACTCCGCTCATGCGGGTCGTGAAGAAGGGGTACGATTCTCTCCTTCTCTTTGTCCTCGACCGTCCGAGGCTGGTTCTTTCCCTGGCCGGGTTCTTTCTCGTGCTGACGGTGGGGGTGGCCCTGCCCCGCCTGGGGTCGGAATTTCTTCCCAAACTCGAAGAGAACAACCTCTATATCCGGGCCACCTATCCCGCCGCAATCAGCCTCGATTACGGGGCCCACCTGACCGATGGGATCCGGCGTCTTGTTCTTGAAATCCCGGAGGTCAAGACCGTGGTGTCGGAGGAGGGACGGCCCGACGATGCCTATGATGTGGGAGGATTCTGGAATGCCGAGTTTGCGATCTTCTTCAAGCCTCATTCCCAATGGCGCAAGGGGGTGACGAAGGCCCGGATCCAGAAGGAGGTCCTGGCCCGCCTCAAGACCCTTCCGGGGGTCACCTTCAATGTCTCCCAGTACATCGAGGACAACGTAGAGGAGGCGGTGTCGGGGGTCAAGGGTCAGAACAGCGTGAAGATCTACGGGCCGGACCCTGTCGTCCTGGAAGATCTGGGCCACCGGGCGATGGGGATCCTTGGATCAATTCCCGGGTTTCATGATCTTGGCCTTTTCAGGATCCGGGGAGGAATGGAGCTCGATATTCGGGTCGACCCCCTGGCCTGCGCGCGATACGGAATCCATGTGGCCGATGTGGAAGGGGTCATCCAGGCTGCGGTGGGTGGGGTGGCGGTTACTCAGGTCCTGAAGGATGAAAAGCGTTTCGACGTGACGGTCAGGCTTTCCCGACCTTACCGGAAGGACATCGAAGCGATCCGGTCCATCCCTGTCGACAGCCCGGATGGATCCCACATTCCTCTCTCCCAGCTGGCGAAAATCAATCTCAGGATCGGAAACTCCTACATCTTCCGCGAAGCCAATTCCCGATATCTTCCCGTCAAGTTCTCGATTCGGGGACGGGACATCGGCTCTGCGGTCGATCAGGCCAAGCGTGAAATTGCCACAAGGCTTTCCCTGCCTCCCGGCTACCGGATCCGCTGGTATGGGGAATACAAGGAGATGAAGGCGGCCCAGCACCGCCTGTCGATCCTTCTTCCTATCGCCGTCGGCCTGATCTTTCTCCTTCTTTATTGGGCCTACCGGTCGATCAAGTATGCCCTTATCCAGGTTCTTTCTGTTCCGGTGGCCATTACGGGCGGGGTCTGGGCCCTCCTCCTGACCGGACATCACCTCAGCATCTCGGCCTCTCTCGGGTTTCTGTCACTCTTCGGAATCGCCATCCAGGACGGAATGATCCTGATCAACTTCGTCACAAATCTCAGGCGGGAAGGCCTTTCCATGAGGGAAGCCCTTGTTCAGGGCGGGAATCTTCGTGTCCGACCGGTCCTGATGACGGCCCTTCTCGCCGGATTCGGCCTTTTGCCGGCCGCTCTCTCCACCGGGATCGGAAATCAGGCCCAGAAGCCCCTGGCCATTGTGATCGTGGGGGGAGTCCTTTCCACGATCGTCTTCACCCTTCTTGTTCTTCCTGTGGTTTATTCGATGACGGGGCGGTTGCCGCTTCTTGATTCGTCCGGGGACCCCTCCGGGGTCCGGGAGAAGCCTTCTTCTTCGGCCTAGCCAGACGATGTAGGATGAGGGAATCCTTCGCCGGTCTGTTTCCAGGGGGTTCTTCCGAGAGGGCTTTAACCGCCTTCGTGAAAGGCTCGCGGAGAGGTTCCGTGGAAGCCGATTCCCGGGTATTTTTCCACGACATACCGGAGGGCCCATTCGTTTCTGAACAGGGCGACAGGCTTGGTTTCATGGTCGTAGACCAGAAGGGTGTCGAGGGTTCCAGAAAGAGCCTGGATCTGATCCTGATTTCCCGTCAGCCAGCGGGCTCTGTCGTATCCGACCGGGTCAAGCCGGGCCCTGACGTTGTATTCATGTTCAAGTCGAAATTTCAGGACCTCGAGCTGGAGGGCCCCCACAGCTCCGACGATCAGGTCCCTTTCTCCATGGGGGTCGAGCTGGAAGACCTGGATGGCCCCCTCCTCCGATAGCTGGTCAAGTCCCTTTTTCAGATGCTTGCGCTTCAGGGGATCCTCCAGAATCACCCTTGCAAAAAGTTCGGGTGAAAAGGAGGGGATCCCTTCATAATGAAAGAGCCCCTTTTCGCAGAGGGTGTCTCCGATCCGGAAGATCCCGGGATCGTGGAGCCCGATGATATCCCCTGGCCAGGCCTCTTCCACCCGTTCGCGCCTCTGCCCCAGAAACTGGATCGTTTTGGAGAGCCTCAGGGATTTTCCGGAGGTGGCGTTGGTCACGGACATCTCCCGGGAAAACCGCCCGGAACAGACCCGGATGAAGGCAAATCTGTCCCGGTGCTGGGGATCCATGTTGGCCTGGATCTTGAAAACGAAGCCGGAAAAGAAAGGGGAATCGGGGGGGACGGGTCCCTTGTCGGACTGGTAGGCCCTTGGAGGTGGAGCCATCTCCAGAAAGGCCCTGAGAAAGAGCTCCACCCCGAAATTGTTAAGAGCGCTTCCGAAAAAAACGGGGGTCACCCGCCCTGAAAGAAACCCCTTCATGTCAAAGGAGTTCTCTTCGTGCGAGAGAAGGGCAATCTCGTCTAGAAAGGCTTCCCGGTCCGGAAGTGTTCCAAGGATCTTTTCCATTTCGGGGGCCCCTGCCGGAAGGATACGGTCGGCGGCCTTTGCCCCCCCATGGTCGACCGTCTCATAAAGGTGCGCCTCTTTTTTTCTGAGATCCCAGACCCCCCGAAATCCGGATCCGGAGCCGATCGGCCAGTCGAAGGGGAGGGCGGCGATATCCAGGGTCCTCTCGATTTCGGAGAGGAGATTGAACGGGTCGACCCCTTCCCTGTCCACCTTGTTGATGAAGGTCAGGATCGGAAGCGAACGCATCCGGGCGACTTCGAAGAGCTTCAGGGTCTGCGGTTCGATTCCCTTTGCCCCGTCGAGAAGCATCACCACTGAATCCACGGCCTCGAGAGTCCGGAAGGTGTCCTCGCTGAAATCCTTGTGTCCCGGGGTGTCGAGAATGTTCAGGGTATGGTCCTCGTACTCGAATGCGAGGGCGCTGCTGGTCACGCTGATCCCTCTCTGGCGCTCGATCTCCATCCAGTCGCTGGTGGCGTAGCGGGCGGCTTTTCTCGCCTTGATGGATCCCGCGAGATGGATGGCTCCTCCGTAAAGGAGAAGCTTTTCGGTGAGCGTGGTCTTGCCGGCATCGGGATGGCTGATGATGGCAAATGTCCGTCTTCTGGCAATCTCCCGAAAAAGGGTCAGGGATTCCTGTGAGGGTGGGGTTGTCATGGCTCTCCTGAAGGGGGGCTTATTCCCCGGAATGTCTTTGGGTTTGTCTCAGAAAGGATGGCGTCCCTCGACCGCACGTATCAATGTGATTTCGTCGACATATTCGATTTCAAGCCCTACCGGAATGCCGAAAGCGATCCGGCTCACCCGGATTCCCAATGGCTTGATCAGGCGGGACAGATAGAGCGCAGTTGCTTCTCCGTCGGTTGTCGGGGAGGTTGCCAGAATGACCTCCTTGATCTCCGGGTCGTTGAGACGGTCCAGGAGCTCCCGGATCCTCAGTTTGTCGGGGCTGATCCCTTCAAGCGGCGAGAGGCGTCCCTCGAGGACATGGTAGAGCCCCCTGAATTCCCTGGATTTTTCAAGAGAATAGAGAGTCTGTATGTCCTCGACAACGATCAGGATGGCGCGATCCCTGGCTGGATCCCGGCATATGGTGCAACGAAGGGGAGACTCCGGATTCCCGGGGTCCCGCTCGACGATGTTCCGGCAGTCCCGGCAGGGGACGAGTTGGCTGGTGAGCGTTTCCAGCGCACCGGTCAGGACGGCGCGCTCTTCATCGGAGGAGAGGAGAAGATGGAATGCGAGTCTTGTCGCCGTTTTGGAGCCAATGCCGGGAAGACGGCGAAGCGCTTCCACCACGCGGGCAAAGGGTTCGGGGAAGGCCGGTCTGTACGGCCTGGATCCTCGCTCCATCAGAGTCCGGGAAGTCCGAATTGTCCCAGGGGATTCCCTCCGGGAATGCCGGTGATCTCTTCCATGGCCTGTGCCGTCGCCAATCGGACCTTTTGAAGGGCGTCATTGGTCGCCGCCACCACAAGATCCTCGACCATGGAGACCTCTTCGTTTTTGAGAAGCTCGGGTGCGATTCGGACCGACAGAACGTCATTGTTGCCATTCATTGTGACCGTGATGAGACGTCCACCGGCCGTCCCTGTGACAGTCAGCGCTGCCATCTCCTGTTGCATGCGTGCGAGTTTTTCCTGCATTTCCTGGGCTTTTTTCAGAAAGTCCTGTCCGAACATTAGGATTTTTCTCCTTGATGGGATTCGAGGGGAGTGTTGGGTGAGCGGACCCCGATGATTTCCGAGCCGAAGATGGCGGCCGCTTCCGAGACGAGAGGAGGCGGAGGTGTGGTCTTTTCCGCCGACCCGCCTCCTGGCGGCCCGGATCCCGGGGTCTCGACCCGCAGAGGCTCAGGGGATCGGACCGCTTCGGAAAGGGCGCGTCCAAGGGCCTCGCGGTTGGATGCAATCCGGTTGTTGAAGAAGGAGTTTCCTGTGTCGAGGAGAAGGGTCCCCTGTTCGAATCGGGCCACCCGGGCCGATTCGAGGAGTGACCGCATCTCGCTCGAAAGACGGGAGAGGGCCTTTCCCCAGTCGGAAGCAATTCTCAGGTCGAGAGGACCGGTCCGGGATGGTGGGTGCAGATCGGGGAGGGGGTCTCTCCTTGGGGAGATGACTTCCGGAGACGGAGGAAGGGAAGAGGCGACGGGCGGCCGGGAAGAACGAAGGGGCCGGGGGACCAAAGGGGACGAAGACGGGTGTGCCCCGGCCGTGTTGCCGGTCTCTGTGAGGAGTCGGGTCAACAGGTCCGGTAGGGGGATGATCGCCTTCAGATGGCAAATCCGGGCAAGGAGGAGTTCGAATGTGATATCCGGCTGGGGGGATCTCCTCAGGTCGTCTTCTCCCCGGACGAGGACCGAGAGGGCCTGCTCCAGGAAAAAGAGGTTGGGGGTGGGAAGGGAGGCGATCCGGGCCGACCCTTCCCGCGTCCATCCGTAGCGGGGACTGTCAAGCGGAACATCCTCGAGAAGACTGTGGAGAATGTCCCGGAAAAGTCTTGCCAGAGTGCGCACCTGGGCCCGGGGATCAATTCCCGCTTCGAGGACGGTCCGGGCCGTACGGAGGGTTGAAGGGAGATCCCCGGAAAGGAGGGAGGAAAGAAGGGCCTCCTCCAAGGCTTGGTCGGTGACGCCGAGCAGTTCGGCCACCCAGCCGGCAGTGACCTCCGTCCCCCCGATCCGGAGGATCTGGTCGAGCAGTGAGAGAGCGTCCCTCATGCTCCCCTCCGCGGACCGGGCCACCAGGGTGATGACACCCGGGTCAAGAGGCAGCCCCTCCTTTTCGGCGATTTCTCCGATTCGCCCCGAGATCTCGGGGATGGTCAGGAGGCGGAAACGGTAGTGCTGGCAGCGGGACAGCACGGTATCCGGAATCTTGTGCGCCTCCGTGGTGGCAAGAATGAAAACCACATGGGGAGGGGGTTCTTCCAGGGTTTTGAGAAGGGCATTGAAGGCCGAGGTCGAAAGCATGTGGACTTCATCGATGATGATGATCCGGGATTTTCCGCCGAGGGGACTGTAACGGAGTCCCTCACGGATGGTCCTGACATCTTCCACGCTCGTATGGGAAGCTCCGTCCATTTCCAGGACATCGGGAGATCGGCCTTCGGCGATTTCGATGCAGGAGGAACAGGACAGACAGGGGGTTGCGGTGGGTCCGGCGGTGCAGTTGATGGCCTTGGCGAGAATCCGGGCCACGGTTGTTTTTCCCACTCCCCGTTCTCCGGAGAAAAGATAGGCCTGAGTGAGGCTTCCCGCCGAAAAGCCTTGGGAAAGTGTTCTTACGACAGCCTCCTGCCCCACCAGGTCGGAAAAGGTCTGAGGACGATAGATGCGGGCCAGGGATTTGAACTGGGACATGGGGGACTCCATGCAGAAGACTTTTACAAAATAGGGTGGGGAGGCTCCCGGAAAGGAGACCGAAGGGACCCCAGGGGAATCCGGGGCACACGCGACACACCGCTACCGTTGCTTCCTTCCGGACCTGGCGGGGTTTGCGGGATCTCGTTGCCCGGAGCCTGGGGCCCCATCGGTCCGCTCTCGCGTTTTCGCCTTAGAATATGGCGGAGAGAGGGGGATTCGAACCCCCGAGGCACTTCTTAGGCACCTACACGATTTCCAGTCGTGCTCCTTCGGCCGCTCGGACATCTCTCCAAATGATTGCGTTCAGATGCGGAACATCCGCATATCATAC